>NZ_BAAIEW010000006.1:0-94821 GCF_054654515.1 Desulfothermus okinawensis JCM 13304
GTATATATTTTTTGAGGACAGGATTAAAAATGTAGTTCAATAGTATTAAGACTACAAAAGGATTTACACAGATTATGTTACAGGCTCATAAAGAGTACTGTATAATAATCACTACAAAAAAATCAAGGTATGCTCTAAATATTGGGTTCTTAGCCTATACAGAAAGCAGCTTTTCAAAAGCACACCTAAACTCTCCCAATGGCCGTAAGTAAACTCGCCTATTATTTTAAAAAAGCTTGAGGTGCAACCATTTACTCAGGTCTTCTTTTGTACCATTTCAATGAGCCAGTCAGGCACTTTTACTATCTTGCCATTTATATCAACACATGGATGCTTGGTCCAACCTGTTGTGATTTTTTTGTTGTCATGTGTCCTGTTATAGATCTCATACACAAATTTTAAAGAAGCCTTACCCCACTCTCTTATTCCACATCTAACTGCAACTAAATCCTCATATCTTGCTGGTCCTAAATAGTTACAATGGGCCTCAATTACAGGTAAAAATATACCTTTTTTTTCTATCTCAAGGTAACTATGACCTAACTCCCTTAAAAAATGGCTTCTGGCCTGCTCAAACCAGTGAAAATAATTGCCATAATAGACCACTTTCATTCCATCGGTCTCACCATAGGATACCCTATGCTCCCACGTAACCTCTGGCTCTGGAAATTCTCCTATTTTTTTCATTTTTTAATTTCTCCAAGGATCCAGGTTATGAGCTCTTCTCCCCTCTCTATAAATATACCTGTATTTTTGGCGTTAGCTTCTGAAAATGCACCATTTTTATCCACTTTTGGTTCTTTAAAATCAACAAAAAGTACAGGGACAGGGTCTTTAACATGCGTGCGTTTATATACTGGGGTCAAGTGGTCACAACAAATTAAGACTCCTCCTTTTTTTGACTTCAAAAAATCACATATTGGTCCCACAATGTGTTTATCAAATCTCTCTATTGCCTCTATTTTACATTTTATATCCCCAGCATGGCTGCATTCGTCAGGACCTTCTAGATGCACAAACACAAAATCATTTTCTCCAAGAAAATCTATAGCTGCCCTTGCCTTTCCCTCATAATTGGTATCAATAAGTCCTGTTGCCCCTTCTATATCTATTACCTCCATATTAGCTGCATATCCCAGTCCCTTTATAAGATCCACTGCAGATATCACAGCCCCCTTTAGTCCATATGTGTTATAAAAATCTGGTAGCTTAAGCCTCCTACCCTGTCCCCATGGCCATATGCAATTTGCCTTGGAGTCTGGGAAATGGGTTTCTAAGATTTGGGCTGCTTCACTTATTAACTTATACAACTCCTTTTCATTTTTATATGTTAGAACATCATCTTTTATTGATTTATCTAAAATATCATGTGGAGGATTTATTTTAATTCTATCTAAAGATGTATCTTTCCCATGTCTTTTAATGAGCAAATGACGGTACTGAAAACCTGGAACTATCTTCCATGTTTTGTCTTCTAATTTTTCCTTTAAAGCAGAAACTATTTTATTGGCCTCTTCACTTGATATATGTCCAGCACTGTAGTCAATCATTATTCCATTTTCAGAAAATTCTGATACAGTCACAAGATTCATTCTAAAGATTATGTCGTCTTCTTGAGTATCTACTTTTAGTGCTGCAGCCTCAATTGGACCTCTCCCAGTGTGGTATAAGGTTGGATCAAAGCCCAATATTGCCATATTTGCTATATCTGATCCTGGCTCCATGTGCTCAGGGATTGTCCTGCAAAGGCCAACTTTTCCTATTTTTGCCAAATTATCCATATTTGGCGTGTTTGCCTTTTGCAAGGGTGTAAGTCCCTCTAGTTCTTTTAAAGGATAGTCTCCCATTCCATCTGCTATTAAAAATGCAAGCTTCATGATATGCTCCACATGGGGTTATGAGTCTTTTTTTCCTTTGTGTACAAGGCAATCGCTTATAATTATGAGTCCATTGTCCTGTACAATATTATATATTTCAGGAAGTAGTGGCTCTATTTTTTCTTCCTCATCAATACACTCAATTACAAGGGGAAGGTCCATAGATAGCCTGAATATGTCAAATTCAGAGACCCCTCTAACTCCGTAGCCGCATATCCCCTTGTATACAGTGGCTCCTCCAATACCTTTTGATTGTAAAAATTCTAAAAGGTATTTATATATTGGCGATCCTTTGTATTTATCACCTTCTTTTACATATACTTTGAGTAATTTTGCCTTCATCATAAAATTTACTTTATCTAAATAGTGCCAGGGCAACCATCCTGCCCAGATAGATTAATATAAGACATCCCAATACATTTATAAAAATATTGAACATGGCTTTTAATATTAATCCTTCTTCAATAAGGGTAAATGTCTCAAATGCAAATGTGGAAAATGTGGTGAGAGCACCACAAAATCCAGTGCCAAATAGGAGTTTATATTCTGGTGGCAGATATATAAACATGGATGTATACATTAAAAAACCAAGAAAAAAACTACCTATAAGATTTACTGTAAGTGTACCAGTGGGGATACCAAACTTAACTGGTATTATTCCACTTACTATATACCTTAAAACAGCACCTAAAAGTCCACCAATTCCAATTATCAGATACTTTCCCATTTTTATATTCTATCTATATTAATTGAGAATCCTGTAGTGTCTTGTCCCTGGCATTACAAATGAAAGTCTATCTATCTCTTCTATTGCATCTTTTATATTTTTTATCTGTGCCCTATGGGTCAAAAATACAACTGGCACATATTTACCTATCTTTTCCTGCCTTTGTACCACTTGGGCAATGCTTATATTCCTCTCCCCCATAATTCCTGCAAGTATCGCCAAAACACCCGGCCTATCTTCAACCTGGAATCTAAAATAGTGACAGCAGGATGTGTATTTATCTTCCAAAATAGTAGCATCCTCTATTTCATCGCTGTAAAAGCCAGTATTATTGTATGAATTAGATCTTATTATTGCCATGATGTCAGATAGTACAGCACTTCCAGTTGGAAGATCACCTGCCCCCTGACCATACAACATAATTGGTCCAACCCCGTTTCCTTCAATTAAAATAGCATTAAACGGTCCGTCAACCTTTGCTAAGATGTGTTTCTTAGGTATGAGCACAGGATAAACACCTGCCTGTAAGTCTCCACTTCTCTCCTTTACTTTTGCTATTAACTTTATGGTGTATCCAAATTCCTCTGCCATTTTGATGTCATATGGGTCTGTGTTGGAAATCCCTTCAATGGTAAGCTTTTCCAGGGGAAAGTTTTTACCATATGCAAGCATAATCAGGATGACAAGTTTATGGGCAGCATCAACTCCCTCGATATCAAGGGTTGGATCTGCTTCTGCATATCCCTTTTCCTGGGCAATTTTAAGGGCTTTTTCAAAGGAAAGTTTTTCCTGGGACATTTTAGATAAAATAAAATTTGCTGTACCATTTAAGATACCGGTAATTGAGATGATTTTATTTCCTGATAGGTTTTCTTTTAATGTCTGAACTATTGGTATACCACCTCCAACACTTGCTTCAAAATAGAGTGCAGTATTCTGGAGTCTTGCCAGTTGAAATAGCTCTCTGCCCATTTCCGCTAACACTGCCTTGTTGGCTGTGACAACATGTTTTTTTGCCAGAATAGATTTTTTTATGAGATCTTTTGCTATATGGGTTCCTCCAATTAGTTCAACCACTATGTGAATTTCTGGGTCGTCAATAATATCTTCTACTCTGTCAGTGAACTTAACATCCTCTGGGGGCAGGAAGTCCCTTTTTTTATTTATGTCTTTAACCAAAATAGTTTTTATTTTTATTTTTTTTCCAATGCGCCTTTCTATGATTTCATTATTTCCAAGGATTAGTTTAGTAAGTCCTGTACCAACAGTTCCAAAACCTGCAATGGCAATATTTATAGAATCCATATTTTCTCCCTGAAATATTCTTAACTAAAATATCTTCTTTAAGCCGCGGACAGCCTGATTAATCCTATGTCTATTTTCAACAAGTGCAAAACGCACATAGTTGTCCCCAAAATGTCCAAATCCCAGACCAGGTGATACAGCGACTTTACACTCATTTAACAGGAGCTTTGAAAACTCAACAGAACCCATTTTTTGAAACTTTTCAGGTATCTTGGCCCATACAAACATTGTGGCCTTAGGTGGTGGTGTTTCCCATCCAATCCTGTTTAGGCCCTGAATCAGGGTATCTCTTCTTATTCGGTATTCTTCTACAATTTCTCCAACACAGCTCTGATCACCATTTAGAGCAATAATTGAGGCTATTTGTATTGGTTGAAAAATTCCATAATCTAAGTAACTCTTTATCCTTGTGAGTGCATGTACCATTTGTTTGTTTCCACAACAAAATCCCACTCTCCAACCTGCCATTGAATAGCTCTTTGACATTGAGAAAAATTCAACACCAACATCCTTTGCACCTTTTGCCTGTAAAAAGCTGGGTGGTGTATATCCATCAAATGCAAGGTCAGCATATGCAAAGTCATGAATTACAAAGATATTGTGTTCTTTGGCAAAGTCCACTATTTTCTGGAAAAAATCCAGATCAACTATTACTGTAGTAGGATTGTGCGGATAAGATATTATAAGCAATTTGGGCTGTGGCCAGGTCTGTTTTGTGGCTGTTAAAAGGTCTTCAAAAAAATCTCTTTCGGGGGATATTGGAATTCTCCTGACATCAGCTCCTGCAATAATTGCACTGTATGTATGTATAGGATAAGTAGGGTCAGGCACAAATACCACTTCACCGGGGCTAAGCATTACAAGGGCAAGGTGTGAGAGCCCTTCTTTTGCCCCTATTGTTACAACTGCTTCGGTCTCAGGATCAATGTCCACATTATATCTTCTTTTATACCAACCGGCTATGGCCTTTCTTAAATTTGGTATACCCCTTGATGCTGAATATCTGTGATTTGTTGGTTTTTGAGCTGCTTCTACCAATTTATCTACTATATGTTTTGGGGTGGCAATATCTGGATTTCCCATCCCGAGATCAATTATATCTTCTCCCTGCCTCCTTAATTTCATTTTAAGCTCATTTACTATGGAAAAAACATATGGAGGCAGCCTCTTCATCCTTGGAAATTCTTGCATGACAATTTCTCCTTGAGGTAGTTAATTGAAAAAGGAAATATAGCCCTATTGATATGTTTATGTCAAAGGTTAACTTGGGTGACAAGAGTTGACTTTTTAAATAAACTAATTACAAATTCTATTAACTAAAAGAGGAAAAAATGGGAGAGTAAAATGGGTTCTTTTAACTATTTGTCTTCGAATCTATTTTTAGAGATCCAGGATATGAAAAAAAGGGTGGATAAGGTTATGGAATATACATTTGATGTCTTTTCAAGAAAGAATGAGTCACCATCTGGCACCTGGGAACCAGCCACTGATGTGTATGAAACTGAAAAGTTTTACGTAATTCAAATGGAAGTGCCAGGTGTTGAAAAAGAGGACATTCAAATTGAATTAAAGGGAGATGAATTGGTAATTTGTGGCATAAAAAGGTTAATTAAAGAAACTCCTACCTGTTCATATATGATTCTGGAGAGATCTTATGGACCCTTCGTAAGAAAGTTTTGTTTGCCAAAGGACATTGATGTAGAGGGGATTTCTGCATCTTTAGATGTGGGGATCTTAGTTGTTAAGCTACCTAAAAAACCCGTTCAGGTAGAAGATATAAAAATCCATATCCAGTTTGAAGAATAAAAAAATTTTACAGGAGGAAGAAAATATGAAAAATCAAATAAAAACAGGGCTTTTTTTGGGGATTTTAACTGCCCTAATCCTGCTTTTTGGAAAGATGCTAGGAGGGAGTACAGGATTATATATTGCCTTTTTCTTTGCTATTTTGATGAATGTTGGAAGTTATTGGTTTTCTGATAAAATAGTATTGGCAATGTATAGGGCAAGGGAGGTGGACTACCACGAGGCCCCCATGCTCCATGAGATTGTAGAAGAATTGGCAAAAAGGGCAGGTATTCCAAAACCAAAGGTGTATATTATCCCATCTGAGCAACCAAATGCATTTGCAACAGGACGAGGACCAAGTAGTGGGGTTGTTGCAGTGACTGAAGGTATAATGGAACTCCTTACCCCTGAAGAGCTAATGGGTGTACTTGCCCATGAAATAGGACATATTAAAAACAGAGATATTTTGATCCAGACAATAGCTGCAACCCTGGCAGGTGTTATAATGTTTATCTCAGACATGGTGAAATGGTCCATGATTTTTGGTTTTGGAAGTGATGACGATGACTCAAATCCATTTTTAGCTATTATTTTGGCAATCATAGCACCTATTGCAGCTATGCTTATTCAACTGGCAATTTCAAGGTCCAGGGAATATCTTGCAGATGAGACAGGGGCAAAGCTGTGTGAGAATCCCCATTATCTTGCAAGCGCCCTGGAAAAATTAGATGCATACGCACATAGGATACCAATGAGGGTGGGGAATCCATCAACAGCGCATATGTTTATTGTAAATCCATTTAAAGCCAATTCTTTTGTAAAGCTATTTAGTACCCATCCACCAATTGAGGACAGGATAAGACGTCTCAGGGAGATGCAGTTGTAAAGTTATATGCCTATTTCTTTAGCTCCGCTTATTGATTGGGTTATGGAGAAAGTGATTAAGTAATTAGTGATTAGTGAATAGTGAAAGGTAGAAGGATGAAGGGTGAAGGTAGAAGGGCGAATAGTATCCACAGACACAAATTACATACACAGACACATCAAAGCTTGAGACTTCGGAGTTAGTGGAATAAGCAGATAAAGTTATTAATTGGGGAAACGATATGCCCATTATAGCTAGGTTTTACGGTATAATAATAAAGATGTATTTTAAAGATCACGGGATTCCTCATTTCCATGCATTATACGGTGAATATAATGGTGTTTTTAGTATAGAGACATTAGAAATGATTGAGGGCGACCTGCCAAATAGAGCTCAAAGTATGATAAAAGAATGGGGTATGATGTATAAAGATGAATTGATGGAATTGTGGAAGACGCAAAAATTCAAAAAACTTCCAGGCTTAGAATAAGGAGGAGAAAAAATGTTTCCAAAGATTAAATATGTACAACCCCTAGAAGGAAAAAAATTATTGGTTATTTTTGATAACCATGTGAAAAAGATATATAATTGCGTTTCTCTCCTATCCCACGAGGTATTTCGACCATTAGAAGACGATGTATTGTTTAAGAATGTAAAGGTCGATCCAGGAGGTTATGGGATAAGTTGGAATGAAGAACTAGATTTAAGCGAAGCAGAGTTATGGATAAATGGAATGTTAGTAGAAGAAATGTCTGAAATAAGATGTTAATTTTTGTTGTTTTTTGTCACAGAGTATCTACCTTCTTATTCCAATGAAAAAAATTGAATTTTAGCGGCTAATCCTTTAAGCTCAGGATTTGTCCTGAGCTTTTTTTATTTAGAAAAATCTGCCTATTTCTTTAGCTCCGCTTATTGATTGGGTTATGGAGAAAGTGATTAGTAATTAGTGAGTAGTGAATAGTGAAAGGTAGAAGGATGAAGGGTGAAGGTAGAAGGGCGAATAGTACCCACAGACACAAATTACATACACAGACACATCAAAGCTTGAGACTTCGGAGTTAATGGAATAAGCAGATAGAAAAATTTAAGGAGTGCTTATTATGAAAAAACAAATTACTCTGGTTATGTTAACACTCTTTTTGTTGTTCTCACACAGTGTGTTTGCAAAAAGTGGATTAGAGATTAGAAGGAATTTGGTTGTCCAGGCAGTTGAAAAAACTGCTCCTGCTGTTGTTAACATAAAGGCAGCAAAGGTGGTTGAGAGGTATTCAAATCCATTCAGGGATTTTTTTGGGGATGAGTTCTTTTCTCCATTTTTTGGGGATATTTTTCCAGGATATAAGCAAAAATTTCTGGAACAGAGCCTTGGATCAGGGGTTATTATTGATGGCAGTAGAAGGCTGGTACTTACCAATGCCCATGTAATTATGGGGGCATCTGACATTAAGGTGAAGTTATTAGATGGTAGGGAGTTCAAAGCAGATTTGATTGGGAGTGACCCTGATTTTGATATAGCCCTTTTAAAATTAAAGGGCACAGGGAAACTACCCCAGGCAAAAATGGGAACATCCAGAGACCTAATGGTAGGTGAGACAGTGATAGCAATAGGAAACCCCTATGGTTTTAGTCATACAGTTACAACTGGTGTTGTATCTGCTCTAAATAGGTCAATCAGGACAAAACAGGGCACTTATTTTGGTTTTATCCAAACAGATGCAGCCATTAATCCTGGTAATAGTGGTGGACCCCTTTTAAATATCCTGGGTGAAGTGATAGGAATTAATACTGCAATTTATGCAAAAGCCCAGGGAATTGGATTTGCCATACCAATAGACAAGGCAAAAAATGTAATATTTGAATTAATACACTATGGTAAAGTGCAACCTGTTTGGCTGGGGATTTTTGGACAGGACGTAGATCCTCAAATTGCATCTTATTTAAGGCTAAGATCTCCACGGGGATTTCTGGTAACTGAAGTGGTTAAGTCCTTACCTGCAGAAAGAGAAGGTATTAAGCCCGGAGATGTTATATTGTCCATAAACGAAGTGGCAATAGAGGATAAAGAAGACTATATTAGATATCTGCTAAATACCACATCTGAATCAAAGTTAAAGATTCGCCTGTATAGAGAAGGAAAATTCTATGAGACATCTCCTCTCACCCCGGTACATTTTACTTTTGATATGGCATCCAGATTTATAAAGAGAAAATGGGGATTTTGGGGAAAATTTAAAAAGGATCACATAGTGGTTACACAGGTGTATCCAAATAGCCCTGCATCAGACTTAGGCCTCAGGCCTGGGGACTTTATTTATAGAATAGGCGTTATTGGGCTAAAGAAAAAACAGAATTTTTTCCGTGCTTATATAAGATACAGGTTAGAGAAAAGGGTCATGTTGGTTGTTGTTCGCCAGGGTCGCATGTACTATGTGAGGATGCACGTTGGATAAGGATAGGTTTTTGCGGCGGTTTTTCCCATGAAGACATTACATTTAATTGGGAGTAAGACCCTTGGAGGAGCTGAAAACTGGTTTTTTAGATTTACCAGTGCACTTGGGGAAAAAGGAGTTGAGACTTATAGGGGAGTTAGGAAGGGAAGTGATTTAGAAGGGGTGATAGATGGTGTAAAATCATTTACACTTCCCTTCTTCACTGTGTGGGATCCCATCTCAAAGTTTAGCATATCAAATCTTATTAAAAGATTAAAACCTCAAATAGTGCAGACTTACATGAGCAGGGCCACAAGGCTTACCCATGTGGATCCTGGGAAATATGTTCACATCGCCAGACTGGGTGGGTATTATTCCCTTAAGGCCTTTAGACATGCCCATGTGTGGATTGGGAATACAAAAGGTATTTGCGACTACCTTATTAAAAATGGCTTTCCAAAGGAAAAGGTCTTTTATTTGACCAATTTCGTAGATCTGCCTAAACCTTGTCCCAATGAGCAGATTTTAAGAATCAAGGATGAGCTGAATATATCCAAAGAGGACTTTGTCATCGTACATCCAGCTCGATTTGTCCCTGTTAAAGGTCATGAGACACTTTTAAAGGCAATATATTTTCTGGCTCAAGATAGAGATATTAAAAGGAGCTTTAAGGTTGTATTACTTGGGAATGGTCCATTAAAACCAAAACTATTTGTCCTAGCCAGTTCCCTTAAAATAGATAAATACTTAGTTTGGCCAGGATGGAAGTCAGATATGTCTTTATATTACCAATTGTCAGATCTTGTGGTTTTTCCCTCAATGGAACAGGAAACCTTGGGAAACGTGATTTTAGAGGCATGGGCACATAAAAAGCCAGTTGTATGTACAAGATTTAGGGGTGCTAGGGAGATAACCAAAGATTTAGAAGACGTTATACAGGCAGATTGTGAAGATGAAAAGGGTGTTTATGTTGCCATAAAAAAAGTGCTTTTAGATGAAGATTTGAGAAATTACATTTCACACAATGGTTATAAAAATGTGCTCAAAAATTATACAAAAGAACATATTGTTAGTGAGTATATTCATTTATATAACTATCTATTAAATAAAATGTAATTTCTTCAAAGGAAAATACAAAAATATGCCTATTTCAGTTTTAATGTACCATCAAGTGGGGGAATTTCGTAAGATAAAATATCATAGAGCAACATATTGCAGACAGAAGAGATTTAAGTCTCAGATGTGGTTTTTGAAGTTTTTTGGATATCATGTAATATCCATTAATGATTTATTAAAAATAATAGAAAATGGTAGGTATGTAAAAAAAAGGATGGTTGTCCTTACATTTGACGATGGATATGCAAATTTCTATAGATACGCATATCCTATTTTAAACAAATACAATTTCCCTTCTATTGTATATCTTCTATCTAATCTCATAGGAAAAAGGGCAATCTGGTTTAAAAGGGAAGGACGAGATGATCCACCCCTTTTGACTAGAGAACAGGTAGTAATACTTAAAAATAGGGGAGTTGATTTTGGATCACATGGTAGGAACCACGTAAAGCTTGCCAAAGTCTCCCATGAAGTTGCACGTGAAGAAATTGTAAGGAGCAAAATAGAGCTAGAACACATGTTTGGATTCCCATTTCAACACTTTTGTTATCCCTATGGAAGTTTGAACCAGGATGTAAAAGAGTTAGTTAAACAAGCTGGTTATAAAACCGGAGTCAGTTGTTATAGAGGTGCAGTCTATCCAGGGGTTGATCCATTTGAAATACCAAGAAAGGCAATATCCTTTGGGGATAACTTAATAGGATTTCTCTGGAAACTGGAATTTAAAAACAGGCTGAAAAAAAGGGAGGCTGCTTGAACATATTAATTTTTAGGCTTTCTGCAATTGGCGACATTATAATGGCCTCTGGTATATTGCCATGTATAAAAGAACATTTTCCCAAGTCTAAGGTTACATGGGTGGTTCAAGAAGAATATAAGGGACTTGTTGAGAGTTCACCTTATGTTGATCTCACAGTTCCAATTAAGAGAAAAGAGCTGTCCTATTTATTTAAAAAGGGCAGGATCAGTGAATTTATAAAAGAGGTAAAAGATACTGTCTCTATCCTTAGAAAAAATAAATACAAACTGATTTTAGATCTGCAGGGTATATGGAAAAGCGGGATATGGGCTCTATTATGCAAAGGTGAAAATAGGGTAGTGGTTGATCCAAAGGAAGGGATAGAATTTTTATATAGAAATAAGGTGTTGTCCAATTCTTTGGATAAAAGAATTGGCGCAGAGTATAAGGTCTTATTGGATTCTCTTGGTATTCCTGGCAAACACTTTAAACTGGGAATAGGAGCGGGATCTCCCGGCGTAGAGCTCCCTGATAAGTTTGTTGTATTTTGTCCATTTACCACCAGGCCTCAGAAATTCTGGGTTAATGAATATTGGATGGAGCTTGCTCACCACATAGGGAATATGGGATATACAGTAGTTTTATTGGGAGGTCCTGGTGACAGGCACATGGTGGAAAAGATTTTCCCTAATTTATCAGGAATAGTTGATTTAGTTGGAAAACTTGGGCTAACTGAATCCATTGGGGTAATAGAGAAATCCACTGCAATAATTGGAGTGGATACAGGACTTACCCATGCAGGTATGCTTTTACAAAAGCCCACTATTGCAATATTTGGATCCACCTGTCCCTATTTGGAGACAGAATTTGAAAAGGGTGTAGTCTTATATGATAAACTTGACTGTTCTCCCTGCAAACGAAATCCAACATGTAATGGTGATATAACTTGTATGAGAAGATTGACTCCTGACAGGGTGATTTCAACTCTGAGCAGATTGATCTAGGGGTATATCTTTTTTTGATTCTCGTATGCCGGCAATATACATTCCAATATTCTCCACTTTCTCTTTATCTCTGGCATTAAATGTGATTATTATTTCCCCTTTAAATATCACAGAAATGGTATCTGCAAGTGTTAATGCCTCTTTTAAATCTCCAGTTAAAAGCAACACCCCTGCATCCTGTCTTGCATCAACTAGATATTTCCATACTTCCCTGGTAGCTGCAATGTCCAGTCCCTGGGATGGTTGTTCAGCGATCACCAGTTTTGGTCTTTTAAAGAGCTCCCGTGCCACAACCACCTTTTGTAAATTGCCTCCTGAGAGTTGTCTTGCCTTTAAGTTTATATCCAAGGGATGGACTTTGTATTTTTTCATCCATTTTAGTGCATGGTCTTTTGCTAGTTTGTTTTTTACAAACACGCCCTTGGAGAAGATATTTCTTGTGGTGAGCAAGAAGTTTTCCCAGATGCTTAGCTCCATGCAACATCCCATATTGGTTCTATCTTCCGGGATATAGGATATACTTTCCAGCATCTGACCTTTTTCATAAAAATCTTCCCATCTAAGCCCCAATATATTTATCTCACCTGATAGGGGCCTTTTAAATCCATAGACAATGTCTATTAGCTCTCTTTGTCCATTTCCTGCAACTCCCACAATCCCGTGTATTTCTCCTTTTTTTACCTCAATGGAGACATCTTTTATTGTCTCTCCCTTTATATTTTCCAGTTTTAAAACAGTCTCTTCTTTATAAGATGACTCTTTTTTTTCTATTTCTAAAATAACCTGTTTCCCCACCATTTTTTTTGCAAGCTCATCAGGAGATGATACATTATCTGTTTTTATCCTATCTATTATTTCTCCTTTCCTGAGTATTGCTATTTCGTCTGATATCTCCATGACCTCTTCAAGCTTGTGGGAGATAAAAATAATGGCTTTCCCTTCTTTTTTCATGTTTTTTAAAGAGTTAAATAGACCTGTTATTTCCACTGGTGTAAGAACAGTTGTGGGTTCATCAAGTATCAGGAGCTTCACATCTTTATACAAGAGTTTTAATATTTCTACCCGTTGCCTCTCTCCCATTGATAGGTCTTTTATTTTCTTCCGTGGATCTATTTTGAGCCCATATAGATCTGATAGTTTTTTTATTTTTGATATAAATTTTTGTTCCTTAAAGATCTTATAAGACCTGTCTCCCAGGACTATATTTTCCATCACAGTGAAGGCAGGTATGAGTTTGAAATGTTGATGCACCATTCCTATCCCAAGCTCAGTGGAGTGTTTTGGAGATTTTATCTTTTTTTCTCTACCTTCTATTAATATTTTACCTGAATCAGGTGACAGATTTCCAGACAGGATTTTCATGAGAGTGGATTTTCCCGCTCCATTTTCTCCCAAAATGGCCAGGATTTCCCCTTTATACACATCCAGGGATATGTCGTTGTTGGCAATAATGTCTCCAAATTTTTTGGTTATGTTTACAAGAGAGACAAAGGGGAGCTTTTTATTCATATTGTTTTCTCTTTTTTATTATTGGCTCAGTAAATTTTGGCTCACTATCCCATGGGAATAAAATCCAGGTATCTTGACTCACTTCAGTTATATAGATGTCCACAAGGGGCCTTCCAGCTGGTTTGGCATAAACTGTTGCAAAGGTGCTTTTTGGAAGCATTGTTCTAATGGTCTTTGCTGTTTGACCAGTGTCCACAAGGTCATCAATAAGGAGCCAATCTTCTGAATCCTTTATGTCAATGGATTTTAATACATTTATCTGTTGTTGTTTTTGATAGTCATAAGATGCTATGCAAACAGTATCCACAAGCCTTATCTCAAGCTCCCTTGCAATTATTGCCGCAGGTACCAGTCCTCCCCTTGTTATGGCCACTATGCCCTTGAACTCTTTTATGTCCATGAGTTTCCATGCAAGTGCCTTGGAATCACGATGCAATTGATCCCAGGTAACTGGAAAGATTTTTTTATATCTCTCATTCAAACCCTGTTCCTCCTAATCCTTTGGCTCAAGATTGATCCCAAGCCCCATTGGTCCCCAGGAACCTTTATGTGCTTTGGATGCAATGGTTAAAACCAATATAGTTAAAATATAGGGCAGCATGAGTAAAATTGAGGAAGGGATATTGGTACCTGTTGCCTGGAGTTGTAGTTGAAACGCCATAATACCCCCAAAAAGATATGCACCTATTACTGCCCTAAAGGGATCCCAAAAGGCAAATATAACAAGGGCTACTGCAATCCAACCACGTCCAGCAACCAACCCATTTGTCCAGATATGGGTGTAGGCCAAAGACAGATATGCACCTCCTATTCCACATAGAAATCCCCCTATGAGAATTCCAGCAGACCTCAACATGCCCACATTAAGACCTGATGTTCTGGCACCTTCTGGAAATTCTCCTGCTGCCCTTATTTCAAGTCCCCACCTGGTTTTGTTGAGTAAAAACCATATACCCAATGGTAAAATATATGAGAGATATACAAGTATGTCCTGTTTAAAGAATACATCGCCGATAATTGGAATTTGTGACAGAAGGGAAAGGTTCAGTTTTTGAAAGCCTGTGGTTTTTTCCCCCACAAATGGGGTGCCCCAGAAATTACTAAGACCAGTGCCAAGTATAGTGAGAGCAAGTCCAGAGACAATCTGGTTGGCCTGAAAAAAGAGCACAGCTATTGCGTGAATTGAGGCGAGGATTGCTGCTCCAATGCCTCCTCCTAAGACTCCTAGGTAAGGATTTCCTGTTATCTTTGTTATAAAAAAGCCAAAAAACGCCCCAATTAACATCATTCCCTCAACTCCAAGGTTCAGAACCCCACTTTTTTCTGTTACTATTTCTCCAAGTGTGGCATAGAGGATTGGGGTCCCTGCCTGGATTGTTGCAGCAGCTGTTGCAACAATTATATTAAGGTCCATATTATTCTCTCTTTATAACAATCTTGTATCTTTCAAAGAATTGAACACTCACAACAAATATTAAGATCATTCCCTGGATAATCATACCATATGCCTCAGGGACTTGCATCTCAAGCTGAAGGCCCTCAACACCAACTAGCATTGCACCAAGAAAGTAAGAAAAAATGCCCATGCCAACAGTTGATAGCCTGGCAAGCCATGCAACGATTATTGCGTTATAACCATAACCAGCAATAACACTGGGTTGAAGTCTACCCAAAGTGGATGTGGTCTCTGTAAAACCTGCTATCCCACAAATGGCACCACTTAAGAAAAGTACAAAAATAATAAGCTTATTTCGTGGAATATGTGAATACCTAGCTACATTTTTATTTTCACCGCTTACCTTTATTTCATATCCAATCCTGGTGGTATGAAAAAATATTTTATATAAAATTCCAAGGATTATACAGAGATAAAAGGTCTTATACAGAGGGGTATTTAAAATAGTAGATATGGTTCCATTGTCACCAAACTGAACACTCATTGGAAAACCAAGGGATGTTGGATCCTGCCACGGCCCATAGACCAAATAGTCTATGAGAAAGATGCCCACATAATTTAACATCAAGGTGGTGATGATTTCATTTGCATCAAAATATACCTTTAATAGACCAGGGATAACTCCAAACAACCCACCTAAGATTGCAGATAAAATAAACATAAGAGGAAGGAGAAAATACCATGCAAGGTTGGGAAAATGAAGATATACAAAGGTTGCCCCTATTGCACCAAGGGCGTATTGTCCTTCTCCTCCTATGTTCCATATTTGCATTTTAAATGCGATGGATAGACCAATTGCACAGATAAAGAGTGGAATTGCCTTATTTAAGGAATCAAAAAAAGCGTACCATGAACCAAAACCACTTTTTAGAAATATTACTATTCCAGATAAAGGGGATTTCCCCAGGGTGGCAAGTAGTAATGAACTAACACTTAGGGCCAGGAGCACCGCCACTACAGATAGAAGTATGCCCCTGGCCCTGGATTGTGTATATATCTTTTTTATCTGGATCTTCATTTTATTATTTTGTAGATCCAACTACCCCGTCAACAAACCAGTTCATGGACCAGATTTCTGTGTCTGTCATCTTTTGTCCAGGTTTTATCCTGAGTTTTTTGTTTTGATCATAGATTGGGCCTTTAAAAATAATAAATTCCTTTTTAATTATTTTATCTCTAACATTCATAACATGTTTTTGTACATTTTCTGGAACCATTTTCCCAAATGGTGCTATATCAACAACACCCTGGTCCATTCCTGCCCAGATATTGCAAGATTTCCATTTATTTTCTTTCACCTGTAGAACTATTTTTTTATAAAGATTTCCCCATTTCCATATTGCAGCAGTTAAATGGGCATTTGGTGCAAACTTGGACATATCTGAATTATAGCCAATTGAATACACGTGTGCCTCCTCGGCTGCTTCCTGGGGTGCTGGGGAGTCCACATGCTGGGTTATAACATCTGCTCCAACATTTAAAAGGCTTTTTGCAGCCTCTTTTTCTGTTGCTGGATCATACCAGCTTTTTGTCCATACGACCCTGACCACTACTTTAGGATTTACTGATCTTGCACCAAGAGTAAATGCATTTATTCCCCTAATTAGCTCTGGAAGGGGATATGCAGCCACATATCCAATGACATTGCTTTTGGTCATATATCCTGCAACCATCCCTGTTAAATACCTTGCCTGATACATCCTTCCAAAATATGTTCCAACATTTTTTGCCCTTTTAAATCCTGAGCAGTGCATAAATATCACATTGGGAAATCTCTTTGCCACCTTTATAACTGAATCCATGTATCCAAAGCTGGTTGCAAAGATAAGGTTGTAGCCCTTTCTCGCCATATTTGTGAGTACCCTTTCTGCATCCTGACCTTCCCTGATAGACTCCAGATAAAAGGTCTTTACCCCAGGAAGCTTGGCTACCTCCTGCCTACCTAAATCATGGGCATAGGAATATCCTGCATCTCCTATTGGAGATACGTAAATAAAACCTACCTTTAGATCCTTTGCAAAGGATGCAGTTGTAAGTAAAATAAAAATCCCTAAAAAGAAGAATATGTTTTTTTTCATTGGACCTCCCCTTTTTTGATTTATTTTTTGTAAATGAAAATTAGAAAGGTTTCTAGTAAACCAAGTCCATATACGTCAAGCTAAATAAAATATATCTTTCCTTATATGCTCAAGACATGGCAAAATTTTTCTTATTTTTTCAAGGCGATTTTTCCTTATGTATCCATAGATTAGACCTTCATCTTCTCCAGCATCACATATCTGAATCCCAAATGGGTCAAAAATAGAGCTTCTGCCACAAAAATTATCCCCACATAGGTTTGATAAGACTATATACATGGTGTTTTCTATGGCCCTTGCTTTGGTAAGACAAGTTAGATGCTCTTCTTTGTGTTTTCCCATATACCAGGCAGCGCATACAATACTTATATCTGTTTTTCTCACTGCCTGATATCTATATATCTCAGGGAATCTCAAATCATAACATATTGATACGCTTAGCTTAAATCCCTTATATTCTATTATCTTAGGAAGGTTATATCCTGGTAAAACCAGACTGGATTCATTGAATCCCAGGGAATTGAATAAATGGAGCTTTCTGTACAATATGGTGTGAGAACCATCCCTTTGTATAAAAATAGTAGAGTTATACGTGCCCCTTTTGTTCTTGTCTGGCTCCCAAGCAGTAGCTATTATATCTATTTGGGTCTCTTTAGAGATTTCCTTAATTTTAGATATAAATTGCTTGTAGTTAGATGAAAGTATGTTGGGTGTATTGGATCTATCAATAACCCCCATACTCATTTCAGGGAACACAATTAGATCTATGTTGTGGCTTTTTGCTTCAGTGCAAATGTATTTTATTTTTTGTAGGTTTTCATAACAGGACTTGTAACCTGCAATTTGACCAATACCAATCTTTAACATCTCTATCCCCTTAAAATAGGAATAATCTTGTTATAATATACAGATTCTCCGTCACAGTATAGAGATACAGGGAAAATTTCAACACCAGTGTCCATTGCCCTGTAAAACTCTTTTGAAAATTCTGGATCTGTTTCCCAATTTGGAGAAAAGTAATTAACTTCTTTAGAGAAGATAAGGATAAGCACTGCAGATCGCACAGTTTTATCTTTTAGTGAAATAAGAGAAGTGAGGTGTTTTTTTCCCCTCTTTGTAGGTGCATCTGGAAACAGGGCAATCTTGTTTTTTATCAAGGTACATCCCTTTGTCTCTATCCATATTTTGGTATTTTTTATGTGTCCCATAAAATCCAATCGTCCATAGGGGACCCTTACCTCTGCCCTGAGTTTGTTAATTGGGGTTATCTCAGGTATTAATGATCTATCCAGAATAACTTCTGAGAATCTTCTGTGGAAACTGGAGTTTACAAATATCCATTCTGTGTCTTTTTTTGCACATAAAAGATCCCACTTTGTCTTTCTGTTTTTGTTTTTGGCTTTGGATATCAATACATGATTCCCAGGATATAAAAGTTCTTTTAACCTGCCAGGATCATGTACGTGAACCTCCACAATTTCTTGGGACTGTTCTAATTTAATGTGGGCTAAAAATCTATTTGGTCTATCAATAAATATACCTTTAACACTTTGTGGGAGTTTTGATATTTTAATCACTTAAATACCTCTCCAGCTTCCATATACCACAGAACTAAATCAAGGTGGTCTAAAGGTATGGTTATTTTTTTTGAAAACTCCTTCATCTTTTCTTCGATCTCAATATATTTTTTATTTGACATGGTTCTTGGGATATCTTCTATTACCCTGTACTTTTTTAAGTTTTTTAAAATATGCCTGTCTAGTATACAGAGATCATCTCCTTTGCCAATATTTCTCAAAAAATGGCTGGCCTCCTTCATGCCAAGCCCTTTAATTTCCTTGACTAAATATGTCCTAATCTCCCTGGGTGTGCCTATCTTGTCTAGGGTTTTCTTTATAACTATTTTATGGTCTTGGGAAAACTTTTTAATTGCCTCTTCAATGTATTTTGCCTTTTTGTACTTAAATCTTACCCCATTTAACTTTTCAAGGATTGTTTCATAGGATGGTTTATAAATTATATCTATTTTTTTTAAGTTTTCAATTGAGGACCAGCAGGTCTTTGCCTTTGATTGAGGGGTTAGAAGACAGAATAATAGTTCATACAGAATATCTTCATCAGAGCCGCTGATATATATATTTTTGAATTCACTTAGTCGCTCTTTTATCTGTTTTTTTATCTCCAGATAAACGCCACGTAGTTTATCCATAAGGCTTCTCCGATTAATTTTGACTATACTTAGAACAAATTAGGGTACTAGCCTTAACTCCTTGTTCTGTCAAATTTACACACACCCATAAGCTACAACATTTTTTAATGAAATGATTACACAAAATTCAACAGAAATTTTGCCTTCCAGGATATCTTGGGAGGCAAAAAGGATTTTTTATCTTGTCAACACTTACCTAAATCATTATCATACCGCCGTTGTCTCTGTAAACGTAGTTTAATTTAATAAAATCAAATTAATATTAAGGAGTGTGTAGATGGGATTTTCTTTGACCAAAGAACAACTCTTAATTCAAAAGAGTGCCAGGGAATTTGCCAGAAAGGAGCTGCTTCCAAAGGCAGCAGAGCGCGATCAAAAGGCAGAATATCCTGCAGATAGTCTGAAGATGATGGGAGAACTTGGATTTTTGGGGATGTTGGTTCCAGAAAAATATGGTGGTATGGAAGTTGACACTGTGTCTTATGCATTGGCCTTAACTGAGATTGCATATGCTTGTGCGTCCACTGCAGTTATAATGTCTGTACATAATTCCCTTGCCTGTGGATGCATTTTAAACCATGGAACAGAAGAACAAAAACAAAAATATTTAGTACCCCTTGCAAATGGTGATTACATTGGATCCTTTGCCCTGTCTGAGCCTGAAGCTGGATCTGATCCTGCCAGTATGACCACCACTGCAAAGAGGGAAGGGGATTACTATGTTCTAAATGGAACAAAGAGGTGGATAACTGGAGGCGCCACATCATATCTTTTTATTGTTCTTGCCAAGACAAATCCAGAGGAAAGACATAAGGGTGTTTCTGCATTTATAGTTACAAGGGACATGGAAGGATTTGTTACAGGTAGAAAAGAGGACAAAATGGGCCTTAGGGCATCTGATACAACTGATATAATCTTTGACAACTGTAAGGTCCCTGTAGAAAATCTCCTTGGCAGGGAAGGAGAGGGCTTTTATGTTGCAATGTCTGGTCTTGATGCTGGTAGGATAGGTATAGCTGCCCAATCCCTGGGAGTTGGATGGGCTGCTCTTGATCTGGCAGTACAATATTCCAAGGAAAGGGTACAGTTTGGTAAACCCATTTGTGAGAACCAGGGCCTTAGGTGGATGCTTGCAGACATGGCAGTTGAAGTTGAGGCAGCAAGGCTGCTGGTCCTTAATGCAGCAGCAAAAAAGGATAGGGGCGAGAAGTGTTCAATGGAGGCTTCAATGGCCAAGTTGTTTGCATCTGAAATGGCCAATCGGGTTGCAGGAAATGCACTGCAGATACACGGTGGATATGGATATACCAAAGAGTTTACAATTGAGAGGCTATATCGGGATGCCAGGGTATTTACCATCTATGAAGGTACATCCCAGGTCCAGAGGATAGTCATTGCAAATGAAGTAATTGGCGATAAAAAGAAAAAAAAGAAGAAATAGAGCTCTATATGGGGAGAGGTGCTCTCCCCTTTTTTATTCATTTATTTTACTAGCCTTATCCAGGATACTTTTTGCAAGTCTGTATGTTGCCCCATCAATCATTCTCCCATCAATAGAGGCTGATCCTTTTTCACCTTTCAAAGATTCTTCAAATGTTTCCACTATTTTTTTGCACCTTTCTATGTCCTCTTCCTCTGGGGAATAGACTTTGTTTATTACCTCTATTTGACTCGGGTGTATTGCCCATTTTCCATCAAAACCAAGATATTTGCTAAGGAGACATGATCTTTTTAACCCCTCTAGATCCTTAAAATTTCCATATGGTGCATCAATTGCCAAAATACCCTTTGACTTTGCAGCCATTGCAATTCTGCTAAGGGGATAATGGAATCTGTGGCCTGGATAAAACTCTTCTTCTTCTCCGTGTCCACTATATCCCTTAAAAAACATTCCAAGGGATACAGTATAGTCTGCAATGCCAAATACAAGGGATCTTATCCTGTTAGATGAATTAACTATTTCTTTTATGTTCAACATTCCCCTGGCAGTCTCAATTGATGCCTCTATCTCTATTTTTCTATTAAGACCAATTGATTTTTCAATCTGATCCAAAAGGATGTGAATCCATTGTATTTCATCCCTGGATTCCACCTTTGGGACCACAATGCTCTGTATTTTATACCCAACCTTTTCTATTACATAAATAACATCTTTATATGCAAAGGGAGAACGTATTTCATTTATCCTGTATGAAATGGCCTTGTTGTTTAGATCTTCTGATGAGAGAAAATCAATTAACATATCCCTGGCAATATCTTTTTCTGAGATACCTACACTGTCTTCTAAATCATACATTATAAAGTCTGCATTTAAATTTTTTGATTTAACCAGCATCCTTTCCCTGTTTGCTGGGACAGATATAGTTGATCTCTGTAAAGTTACTTTATCCATGGCAAAAACTCCTCAGTTTTTTTAAAGGTTTTTATTTCTGTATTTAAATTGTTATCTAAATCCCATGATACGATAATACACCCAGATATAGAGGGACTATATAAATGAATATTTTGTTCTTTTAGGATATTATGGTAATATTTGTAATATTTTCTCGATGTTTTATAACCCCCTCCTGTTAATATCAAAAGATTGGTTTTAATCTTATTTATAAGTTTACCCAGATATTTATGTTTTAGCCCGTATGATGGGACAATAACAGCATTTATATGTTTTATATTATCTGATATCTTTGATAGAATACATTTATTTATTTTTGGAAAAATCACTAAAATTGGATTATTTTTAAATAAAAGGTAGGCCATGAGCCCATGAGTATTTGAGTTCAAACAATCTTTTAAGTTTAAAATATATATCTTTAAATCTTTAGATAAGTAAATTGTATATTTTGTTGATATTGAGTTAATTTTAACCCTTTTTCTCTTTAATGTTTTTAATATATATTTAAATCTATTATTTAGCAATTCGCTACAATAAAATTCGGTTATCTTATATCTTTTTGCCAGATACATTAAACCACCCATGTGGTATTGATCCATTTTTGTTATAATTATTTTGTCAATGACTGGAAATCTATTATACGTCAATATTGGAGATAATATATTTTTCCCAAAATAATATCTACCTATACTGCTTCCACCTGTATCTACTAAAATCCTTTTTCCTTTATAGGACAGGATTAAACTCTGTCCCATTCCAACGTCTAAAATTTCCAATGAGACTTTGTTTTGATTGTTATGTATAAAATTGTCTGCAAATGGCAAAAATATGAGTATTACTCCAATAGTGGCCAGGATTTTAATTTTTCCATTATATCCATGTAATTTTAGATAACAGGTAATTAAAATTAAATAAAATCCAAGTAATATATATCCACCTGGACGGATAGTGACTATGATTGGTAACATATGAAATTTTTTAAGAAGTATTAGCCAATTTATTGAAATGGATAATATCTTATCTGCTATTTGAAATAAAAAAATTGAAATGGGGTGGAATATATCACATAGAGATAGTAAGCCTCCAATAAAGCTTATGGGAAATACAAATAGTCCTATAACTGGAATAAATATTATGTTCGTATAAAATGATATAGGTACTTCTCCAAAATAATAACTTATTATTGGAAAGATTGATATATTTATTATTGAAGATATGATTATTATTGAGATAAAATATCTTGTTAATGTATTTGATGATATATTTAATAAAAATTTATCATAAAAATATGGAAAAAAGGCTATAATCACAATTACTGAAAGATAAGATAGCTGTGCGCCAACATTAAATATTGAATAAGGATTAAAAATTATCAAGATTAGAAGAGAGATTGCTATTCCATCGATAATAGCATATTTATGATTTGTAAAAAAGAGCAAGCTCCATGTTAGATACATAATAGATGCCCTTATTAGGGATGGCCTTGATTCGCTAATAAATAAAAGGAAAATAACAAATAAACTGGAGATTATACATCCTAACTTTTGTCTTGGGATATTTAAGAATATCTGAGGATATATAAATCCAATTAAATATGTTAAGGCAATTCCAATTAGAGCAACAAATCCAATGTGTAAGCCTGATTGGGCTATTAAATGCGCAAGGGATGCCTGTCTAAGTAAATTATTCTGTTTGTATGTCAAGTAATTTCTATTGCCTGTAATCAGTGCGAGAATAAGTCCTTTATTTTTTACATTGGATAATGATTTTAAGATCTTTTTTCGAACATATGTTTTAAATTTCCAAAGAAAGCTTGGACTACCATATATATGGATTTTATGATTTTTATTTGAGTATATTGAGTAGAAGATGTTTTTAAGATTGTATAATTTTGAAAAATTACCACCACTATAATTTTTGTGGGACATAATTGGTCTTAACTTAAATACTCCTTTAACAAATTGACCTGGAAGTGGAACCTCTTTAGAGTGATATATCTTCATCAATACTTTACTATTTAGCCTAATATTATGGCCATTTTTTTTAATATAAACATTTTTTAATATACAGTATGTCTTAAATTGTGGATATGTGATAATTTTTTCCACCTCACCACTAAGGAATATTGGTGAGAGGGTATTTATTTTATCAGGTTTTATTAAATATTTTTGATGGATTTTGCAGGGTATAAAAGATGTCAAAAATATCATAGAGACTATTATTGTAATTTTTTTTGATTTTTTTATTAAAAAAAACAGTATTAGAATTATAAGGCAAATAAGTGCATAGATGGAGTAGAGGCTCCCCCAAATACCCAAAATTAGCCCCATTAAATAGTAGTGGAATGGGAGAAATATATTGTGGTCTTGCCTGTTTCCATATCCCATGGCTTGAATTTTAAATGGGATTTTATTATGTATCTGTTTTAGTTTTTGTTAAACATAGAAAAAACAAAGCGTAATTGTCTAGGACATTAGGTGGTTTTTTATGAAAAAATCTATTGATATAAACCAAAGGATAATTTTTGCCCTGGATGTGAACACTACTTATGAAGTGGACAGATGGCTTGATACACTGAAAGGATATATTAAGTTTTACAAAATAGGCCTTGAATTGTTTGTATCCCATGGCATGGCTGTTGTTGATAGGGTGTTAGATGCAGGGTGCCATGTGATGCTTGATTTAAAACTGTACGATATTCCAAAGACAGTTAATAGGACTGTGAAACAGATATGTAAAAGAAGAGTGGATTTTTTAACAGTGCATGGGAATCTAGATATTTTAAAGGCAGCAGTGGATGGTGCCATGGGTAGTGGGGTAGGCATACTTGGGGTAACTGTACTGACCTCATTAGATGAGAAGGACTTAAGACAGATGGGATATCCACTATTACCAGAGGAGTTAGTTTTAAAAAGGGCAGAGCTAGCAAAAGAGGCGGGATGCACTGGGGTCGTTGCATCTGCAATGGAGGCAAAAATTATTAGGGAAAATTTAGGTAATGATTTAATAATTGTGACACCAGGGATCAGGCCTTATTTTTCAGATAAAGGGGATCAAAAAAGGGTGGTGACGCCAATGGATGCAATATCAAATGGGGCAGATTTTTTGGTGATTGGAAGACCCATTAGGGATGCAGAGGATCCTGTTTACGTTGTTCAAAAAATAATAAAAGAAATAAAATACGCTGGTTAAAACCATTTTTAGATCTATTTTTGTTTGACCATTGACACGTCCCCTATATGTGAGTATATTGATAGTAAGTAGTGTATTAAAAAGATAGCCTCTTTTAGGAGGACATTATGAATAATATTTCAAGCATAAATGCATTACATGCCTATGGGATTAGGCAACAGGTAAATGCAAACAATGTAGCCAATGTAAATACCCCTGATTTTAAGCCATCTAGAGTGGATATGGAAGAGGGTGATAACCGTAGTGGTGTTAGAGTTCAAGACATAAGAAAACAGGAGAATGAGCTAAGGACCCAGAAAAATGGGAATGAAAGGGAGACAGAGAAAAAGAACGCACCCAGTGAGACTGATCTCGTCACAGAATTTACCCAGATGCTTGAAAATAAGAATGCATACAATGCCAATGCACAGATGATTAAAACAAATGATCAAATGAATGGTGAGATTATTAATAAGTTAGCCTAAATAATGGGAATTGATTTTTAAGATAAGCTCCACGATTAGACGTGCAGTTATGCCCCAGATGGTAGCTTTTGGATGTTTAAATACAAAAATTTCATAGTCTAAAGAAGGCCAGGGATTTTGATATTTGGGGGGAAGTCCCAGCTCCTCAATTGGGAGTGTTGAGACCTTCTCCCCATTTTTGTTTGTATAATAGGGCTTCATTTCAACTTTTACCCTGTACTTTTCAGGTGGATTGTTTTCAAACCATGATACAGGAATTGTAAATACTTCTTCTACTTCGTTTTTATCTGGAAAAAGCTCATTTTCCACGTCAATATCTAATATACCAATAAAGCTCTCAATAATGATTCCCCTTGGGGATACAAATGTATCCAATCTCCCTATAATATCTATTTTTTCTCTGGTAATGCCAAGTTCTTCTTCTGTTTCCCTGAGTGCTGCATTTATACAGGATTTGTCGTGAAATGGCTCAAATTTTCCCCCTGGAAAACTTATTTCACCTCCCTGTCTTATGTGGAGTGCCCTTTTTTCAAATAAGAAATAATATTCCTCCCTTTTACAAATAAGGGGAATCAACACTGCAGCGTTAAAAAGTTTCTCCCTTCCCATTATTCCAGGGTGCTTAGGCAGTCTCTTTTCCAATAATTTCAGTTGCTTTATCTTCATTTTATTTTTTTTAGTTCCTCTTCATTTATGCTAAATGAGTGTTCTTTTCCTGGAAATTTACCAGTTTTGACCTCGTCTTTGAATTCCAAAATTGCCCTTTCAATTTCCTTTGATATATTGGTGTATTGTTTTACAAATTTTGGTACAAATCTGTCAAATAGCCCCACAAGGTCGTGGAATACAAGGACCTGTCCATCACAACTAGGACCTGCACCAATTCCAATTGTGGGCACTGGACACTTTTCTGTAATAACTTCAGCTATTGGGGCTGGAATTGCTTCTAAAACAATACTAAAACAGCCTGCATCTGCAATGGCAAGGGCATCGTCTACCAATTTTTTTGCAGCCTCAGCTGTTTTTCCCTGGACCTTGAATCCTCCAAGTTGTGCTGCGCTCTGTGGTGTGAGCCCAAGGTGGCCCTGAACAGGTATCCCTGCATTTATAATTGCCTTTATCTGAGGTAGCACGGTAGCTCCACCTTCCAGTTTCACTGCCTGGGCACCCCCTTCTTTGAGAAAGCGGCCAGCATTAATTACTGCTTGTTCAACGCTTGCCTGGTAAGACATAAAGGGCATATCCCCAATGACCACAGCACGTTTTACTGCACCTGTAACGGCCTTTGTGTGGTGTATCATTTGATCCATTGTTACTGACAATGTGTCTTTGTGACCAAGTACTACCATTGCAAGAGAATCTCCAACTAAAATCATGTCTATTCCGCATCTGTCAACAATGAGGGCAGTAGGGTAGTCATAGGCAGTGAGCATGGTTAGTTTATTTTTACTTTTTGAGCTTATTATTTCCGGAATTGTCAGGGGTTTATCCATTTTTTTCCTCCAGATTTTTTTGTTCAATTAATTTTATCAGGCCTGTGAGTGTTTTATTCACAGGTGTTGGTATTCCAAATTCCTCTCCATATTTTACAATTGCCCCATTTATTGCATCAATTTCGGTCTTTTTCTTGTTTAATATGTCTTGATGCATGGATGATATATTTTTTTCTGTCTTTTTGGCAACATCTAATACCACGTCAAATATATTTTCTTCAAACTCAAGACCAAGCTTTTTTGCAATCAAAATAGCTTCAGATACTGCTGATTTTGATATCTCCCTTGCATGCACAGATCTTTCAATATAACCATTTCTTGCCCTGGCAATTGCTGTAATTGCATTTATGCCTATGTTTATAAGTAGCTTTTGCCATATGAGTTTGGTTGTCTCATTTGTTGCAAAACACTTTAATCTGCATTCATTGAAAATTCCTACAATATCATTAATCCTTTTGGTAACATCTTTGTCTATTTCACCAATATAAGTAACTCCATCACCCCCATGGCGAATATATCCAGGTTTTACAAAGGTGGCTCCCTGGGCAGTTATTCCTGCTATAATCCTGTCTCTATTTATTAATTCTATTAATGTTTCAACATTGCCAATCCCATTTTGTAGGGTAAGATATATGGGATTCCCCTTTAATCTATCTTTAATATTTTTTACTCCATTATATGTGGAGTATGTCTTTAATGTGACAAGTACTAAGTCTGGTGCAAAATTTATTTTTTCTGAATCCAGGACTACTTTTAGGTCGTATGTGTTTACTGTCCCATCTAATTCTTCTATTTTTAGACCATTATCTCTTATCTCTTGCATATGGTTTTTGTTAGTAGAATAGAGGATAACCTCATTTTTTTTTGAAAGTCTTGCACCCAACAGGGTGCCCAATGCACCAGATCCTAAAACAAAAATTTTCATCTAAAGTTCCCTCCAATACTTGAAAAAGTAGTTGTTGATTTCAAATGCCAGTGGAAACTTTGGCTTTTTTAAGTCTTTGTTGTCAATGGATGAAACATCTATTGCCCCAATTAGAGAATTTGTCAAAATCACTTCATCCATATCATCTAACTCATTGGGAAAGATCTTTTTCTCAACCAATAAATATCCTCTGGATGTTAAAAAGCCCAGTGCTTTATCCAGCATAATTCCCTTTAAGAAGTAGGTAGAACAGGGTATTAAGGCACGATTTTCTTTGATGAGCACTATATTTGTGGAACTGCCCTCAGAAATGGAACCATCTGGATTCAATATAATTGCCTCTTCAAAATTATGTTTAAATGCCCACTCCCTGGCCTTTTGATAAAAGAGATAATTTAAACTTTTAAAACTTGCAATAGGAGTATGCCTTTTTTCTGGATAAATTCCAACACAAAGTCCCCACCTTTCACTAAAATCTATCCTTGGTCTATATTCTCTAGCTGAAACCAAAAAAATGTCATCATATGGAGGAAGATCCCTCTCTCCCTTACCAGCGATGATTTTTACTGCACAAATCCTATCCTTGAACTTGTTTTTGTTTATAATCTCTTCAATTATTATTTGAAAATCAATTTGAGGAAATGGATTTTTCATTAGTTTTTCCCATCCATTTTTTAGCCTCTGGATGTGTTGGTCCAAAAAAAGGATGTTTCCCTTTTCAACCCTAATTGTCTCAAAAAGTCCCATTCCATATTGGAATGCGAGGCTAGTTGCTCTGATTTTAGCATCATCTCCTTTAACAAATTTTCCATTTAACCATATCCAGGGACTTGGGTCTGTTTTTTTAGATGCAGATTTATTTTTTAGTATAGTAAAAAAGCTTTGCCCCTTATGAATGGTCTCTTCATATTCCATTACTGGATCTGAGTCATAAACTATTCCGCCTCCAACGGAAAATATTAGCTTGCCACCTATTACAGTTGCTGTTCTAATTGCAATGGATAGATCCATTGTATTGTGAAAACTTATATATCCTATGCTACCAGTATAAATGTGCCTTTTGTTTGGCTCCATCTCTTCAATTATTTCCATTGCCCTTATTTTGGGGCATCCTGTTATTGAACCACCAGGGAAAGTGGCTTTAATTAAATCCACAGAATCTGAACCCATATTTAGCCTTCCTGTAACAATGGATATTAGATGAAAAACGTTTTTGTACTTTTCCACCCTCTTGTGCTGAGCAACCTTTACACTTCCAGGCTCACACACCTTTCCTATATCATTTCTTAGAAGATCCACTATCATTGACAGTTCAGCATCATCCTTTTCACTGTCTCTCAGTTCTTTATGAAATAACTCATCTTGTTCTTTAGTTTTTCCTCTCGGCCTTGTTCCTTTAATAGGTCTTGTCTCAACATAATTGCCATTTTGATAGAGGAATCTCTCTGGAGATGTTGATATAATCTGATGATTATCTCCATTTATATATGCAAAAAACGGGGCTGGGTTTAATTTAAATAACTCAACAAATAGTTCAAATGGGTCCCCTTGAAATGAACAACTAAATCTCTGGGACATATTTATCTGATACACATGTCCCCTTACAATATAATCTTTGATTCTATTAATAGCATCTAAATATTCTTGTTTCTCGAAATTAGACAATAAATTGTCTTTGGCATAAAATGTAGTTTTATCTATTTTCTTTGAATTTATTTCCTTTAATATATCATGTTGGTCAAGGCAAAAGCTTTTGTCCTCTGTATTAAACTGGGGGGTAATTAAAAATATATTTTTTGTCTTGATCTCCTGGATAATTACATATTTTGGACAATACATAATAATATCTGGAAGATTTAGATCGTCAATTGAGAGCGATGGTAATTTTTCAATCTGGTCTTTAAGATCATATGATAGATATCCCATGAGCCCATATTGAAAAGGGAAGTTTAAATAATTATTGTTTATAACTGGTGTAA
Organism: Desulfothermus okinawensis JCM 13304; assembly: GCF_054654515.1. Lineage (NCBI taxonomy): Bacteria > Pseudomonadati > Thermodesulfobacteriota > Desulfovibrionia > Desulfovibrionales > Desulfothermaceae > Desulfothermus > Desulfothermus okinawensis. The sequence goes on from NZ_BAAIEW010000006.1 coordinate 29,548, forward strand.
AATATTTTATAGTTTGTTTTAGCACCTTAAAAGGACTATCGTGGAATGAATATCTCATTTTATTTATTGTTAGTTGTATGTTATTTGACTTTGTCTTTATCTCAAGCCATGGCCTTATTCCAAGTATATTATAATTGGAACAGTCATGATTTCCACCACTGAGAAGTAATACAAAGCCAGGTTCATTGGAAAATTTTTTTGCTATTTTAAGAAAATCATAGTTTGTATCAATTGGTGTTATTTGTAATGTAGATATTTTAGGGATTTTTTTTAGATATTCCATATGCTCTCCCTTGACCTAAGTTTATCAAAACTCGGGTTAGCTATTTTTCTAAAATGGTAAGAAAATTTCTGGCCATTTGTACCCCATATTGTGTCAAAAAACTCTCAGGATGAAATTGTACACCAAACAAAGGATAATCTGGATGGCTAAGGGCCATAATCACCCCATCTTCTGCTGTGGCATCAATTTTTAAGGGAGTTGTTTTTGCTGGTTCCACACACAGTGAGTGGTATCTAGCCACTATAAAAGGGGAAGGAATTCCTTTAAAAAGTCCGTCTTTGTTGTGAAATACCTTTGATGTTTTTCCATGTATTGGAATTGGGGAGCAAGTGGTTTTTCCCCCAAAGCACTCATTTATGCACTGCATTCCAAGACATACTCCCAGTATGGGTATTTGTTTATAAAATGCACATATTACCTGTTTGGAGATACCAGCCTCTTTGGGGGCTTTTGGACCAGGGGAGATAATAATTGCCCTTGGAGATAGTATTTTTATCTGGTTTAAGGTTATTTTGTCGTGTCTGTGGACTTTAATATCATCATACAGTGTAGAAAATAGTTGGACAAGATTGTAGGTGAAAGAATCGTAATTGTCTATAAATAAGAGCATAACTAAACAAGCCTCCTTTATTTTATCTAAAAATAGAAAAGGGGGCCACCCATGAGCCTGGGTGGCCCCCTTGAGGCCTGACATAACCCATGTCCTAAACAATTTTTACGATTTTTTAATTTTTTATTGAAAAAAAGTCAATTTCTTCCACAAATTTTTAATGTCCCAATTGGGGACTGGTTAAAATTTCTTCCACTTAGACTGGGGGAGTTTAGTTTTGTATTTCTTTTATGTATTTTGAAGAAATAATAAGTGCTGCAGTGCTCCCAACAAACTCAATTAGTTCAGGCACTGATATCCTCCCATTAAATTCTCCCAAATGTGGCCCTGTTTTTAGGACTATGTCCCTTTCTCCCCTTTTAATTTGATTTATTTCATCAATTGACATGCCATTACTTTTTAAAAATATCTTAAATTCATCTTCATTCATTTCCATCTGATCAACTGTTCTCAAGACCTCATCCATATACCTATCAACTCCCATTTCATCAACTAATCTTTCAATAAATTGATTCATTTGTATGTAGTTAAAATCTTTCAAATCAAAACCACAGAATCCTGAAAAATAATTTTTAACAACTAATAAAATAGCCTTTTTAAATATATCCTTATCAAATAATTCTCTTAGATCTACTGGCGATCCATCGGGATTTTGTCCTCTAATTTTCGGGCATTTCATCCTAAAATAACTTCCAATAATAAGTAAAAAGGACAAAATATGGTTGCCAACCTCAGTATAAAGCCTTCTTTTATTTTTCCCATCATAGCTAATTAGGTGTTCAAAGTCCCTTATTCCTGATTTCCCAATATTTGGATAAAGGGATGAATCAAGCCACCTGTCAAGTCTTCCGCCCCTATCCCATAAATATATCCCCCCATCATCTCTCCTTGTCCTCTGGGTCCTGTTGTGAAATAAAGGTATCACTGCTGTGTGGATTATTCCACTACCTGTTAGTTTCCCCAGTATTTTCGCGCTCTTTGATATGATTTTTAAAAAATCCCTTTCTAAGACATTTGAATTTATCCCAAGACCATTTGGGTAATAAAAATAATCAGGTGAGACAAAAAATGAGATAAAGGGAAATCTGTATTCATTCATATTAAAAATAGATCTGTCATTTATGGTAATTTCCCCTGGTATTTCAAATTTGTTTACCCATCCCAGTTTCTTTAGGAGCTTTAGCCATTTAACCTCTGTAAGTAGGTTTTTTGTGTCCTGTTTATTTTTTGCAAATTTAAATACAAGGAGTTTATTTTTCCCTTTAAGTTGCCAGAGCAGTGATCTGCCCATTTTAGTTTTTTTTGTGGGTTCTACTCCAAGTTTATGGAAAAAACTATTTAAGTCTGTTTGTAATATTTTATCTGAAATATCTATAGATTCTATATCCGGTCCAATTAGATTTAGGGGAAGGGTTCCAAGGGCAAGGGAGGCAGGAAGTGATGACCGGTTCAGGATATTTAAAGAAAATTTCTTTAGTATATCTAAAGACAGCCATTTTTTTTGGGGATCATTTGTCTTTATTGATATGTCCCTTAGGAGGTGAGCGGCCTCTCTATAAAGGATAGATGCCAGTTTCTGTTTGTCATGGCCCTTTTGTTTTAATATTTTTTCCAGGATCAATATTATGTTTATATCCACATTTTCTGGTGATTCAGATAAAAGCTCCTGGATATTTTTTAAGGTCATGTAATGGGAGGTAAAACTACCCCCCATGTAAGTGAGAATAGACTTTGATGTATGGTTATACATCCAGTTCTGTCTCAAGTGTGTCCCCTATTTTTGAATAAATAAATAGTTTGGTATTTAAGGGAACATGAGATTCTTTGATCATCTTTAAATGATCATACTTACCAAATGTATGCATTGGAACAAATATTTGGGGCTGTACTACTTCTAAAAATTTAATACCTCCGCCAAAATTTTTAAGCCTTGGATCTACATTTGAAAAACCAATATCTATTTTTTCTCCTTTAAGTTCATTTAATATCTCTTTAAAATAGTTTATAACAAACTCCCTTTCTTTTTCTCTCATATCAGGCCATATCCATTCAGCAAGATCCCCTCCAAAATAGATTTTTATACCATTAAATGAAATGAGGTAAGAGTTTCCAAGGTCATTGCTCTCAAAAGATTTTACATCTATTCCATCTATATCTATCTCATCTTCAGGCTCCAATACATAAGTATTCTTTGAAAATCTGGGTGCATAATTTGAGTAAATATCATAGGATACAATGAATTTATAATTAGAGAAAAAGGGACTTATAATTTTTTCTATATTTTCATTAAAGTGGTCTGCATGGGAGTGTGAGAAAAAGACCAATAGAGGCTTTTTATTTATACATCTATGGAGCACCTCTATTCCCTCTTTGGGCAGGTGTGCTTCATTGGGTAGGTCAAACAAGAAATTAAACTTAGGAAATTCAACAAAGAATGAGCTGTGATATATATATGTTATTTTTACATTAAACCCCATTTCCCTTTTCCCTATCGTCTTTAAAGAGTTTATAGATTACAGAGTCTTGTAGGGCCTTCCAGCTGGCCTCAATAATGTTATAAGATACCCCAACAGTAATCCATCTCTGTTTTTGATCTCCAGATTCAATAAATACCCTAACCATTGAGGCAGTACCTGCAAATTCTGGATCCTTTGGAGTGAGTACCCGGACCTTAAAATCAAGGAGCCTCATTTCCTTTAAATTGGGATAGAACTGCTCAAGTGCCTTTCTAAGTGCATTGTCCAGGGCATTTACTGGGCCTTTGCCTGTGGCTGCTGTGTGGGAGAGCATGCCACCTACTCGTACCATAACAGTGGCCTCTGAAATTGGCTCTTGTATCTCTTTTTGCATTGCATCAAGGACCCTAAATCCAATTAGATCATAATATTTTCTCACCTTACCCAATGTCTTATATAAAAGGAGTTCAAATGATGCCTCTGCAACAGAAAATTCATATCCCAGCATCTCCAGATTTTTTATCTGCTCTAGAAGTTCCAATACCATTGGGTCTTCTTTTTTTAGATTAAGGCCAAATTGTTTTGCTTTAAATATTATATTGCTCTTGCCAGCAAGGTCAGATAAGAGTACCCTTTGTCTATTTCCAACTTTTTCAGGGGAAATGTGTTCATATGTCCTGGGATTGGACATAATGGCACTCACATGTATACCCCCTTTATGGGCAAAGGCAGATTCTCCAACATATGGTTGTCTTTTAAAAGGGGAGAGGTTTGCAATCTCTGCCACAAATCTAGAGAGGGATGTTAATTTTTTTAAATTGCCTTCTGGAAGGCATCTGAGTCCCATTTTAAGCTCTAAATTTGGGATAATGGAACACAAATTGGCATTTCCACACCTTTCACCATAACCATTAATTGTACCTTGTACATGTCTTAAACCAAGTCCAATTGCAACAATGGAATTGGCAACTGCAAGTTCAGCATCGTTATGGACATGGATTCCATAATTGGGTTCTGGTAACTCCTTTACCACCTGTTCAATTATTTCCTTTATCTCCATGGTGAGGCAGCCACCGTTTGTATCACAAAGGACAATACAGTCACATCCTGCCTCATGCGCCTTTTTTATACAGGCCATTGCATAGTCTTTATTTTCTTTATAACCATCAAAAAAGTGTTCAGCATCAAAAAAAACTTCATGTGCCTTTTTTTTGGCAGATTTAATTGAGTCAAAAATTATCTCTAGATTTCTGTCTAAAGTTGTCTTTAATGCCTCTTTTACGTGGATATCCCAGGACTTACCCACAAGGGTTACAACGTCTGCCTGTGCATCAATTACCTTTTTAAATGAATCATCTGTGTCTACATTTAGTTTTGGGTGATGGGTGCTTCCAAAGGCAGCAATCTTTGAGTGTTTAAATTCATAGTTTTTTATATCTTTAAAAAAGGTCTCATCAGTGGGATTAGAAGATGGCCATCCTCCCTCAATGTAGTCAATACCAATTTCATCTAATTTTCTGGCTATCCTGATTTTGTCTTCAGGGGAGAAATGTACTTCTTCTGCCTGTGATCCATCCCTTAATGTGGTGTCGTAAATAAAAACTTTATCTCCCATTATATGCTCTCCATTTGTGGTTCTTTGTCAAGTCCAAAGGCCTCATGTAGCGTCCTTACAGCAAGTTCAGTATATTTTTCTTCAATAAGACAGGATATTTTAATTTCTGATGTGCTGATCATGAGTATATTTATGTTTTCTGATTTTAGTGCACGAAAGGCAATTGCAGCGACCCCAGAGTGATTTCTCATACCAACACCAATAATAGATACCTTTACTACATTTTTGTCATAAAATATATCCTTTGCACCTATTTCATCCTTTACCCTTTTTATTATTTTTATGGCATCATCCACTTCTTTTCTACTTACAGTAAATGTAATATCTGTCCTTCCTTCGTGAGAAGGGTTCTGTACAATCATATCCACCACAATGTTGTGGGTAGCCAGTGGCTCAAAAACAGCAGCAGCAACACCTGGTTCATCAAATACGTTCACAAGGGTAATTCTTGCCTGGTCTTTGTCATATGCTATTCCTGATACAAGTACTGATTCCATGATTTCATCCTCCTTTACAACCAATGTACCTGGTTCATCACTGAAAGTGGATCTAACATGTACAGGTACATTGTATTTTTTGGCAAATTCCACAGATCTGATCTGCAATACCTTGGCACCCATTGATGCCATCTCCAACATCTCATCATAGGCGATTTTGGGAAGTTTCCTGGCCTTTGAACACACATTTGGATCAGTTGTATAGACCCCATCAACATCTGTATATATTTCACATACTTCACCATTTAATGCAGCTGCTAGAGCCACTGCAGAGGTGTCAGAGCCTCCCCTCCCCAGGGTGGTTAGATTTTGCTGGAAATCACAACCCTGGAATCCTGCAACAACTAAGACGTCATGAGTCTTTAAAAGGTCCAATATCTTTTCTGCATCTATATCCAATATTCTGGCCTTTCCATAGGCCTTGTCAGTATGAATGGGTATCTGGAATCCAAGCAAGGACCTGGCCTTTATTCCAGCATCTTTTAAAAGCATTGAAAAAAGTGCTATTGACACCTGTTCTCCTGTTGTTAGTAATACATCCATTTCAGCAGGGTCTGGTTTTTGGGAAAATTCATTGGCAAGTCCAATCAACCTGTCTGTTTCACCAGCCATTGCAGATAGTACCACAACAACCTTGTAGCCCTTTTTGAGTTTTTTTTCTACCTTGGCCTTTACCTGTTTCATTCTCTCCAGGCCAGCAACAGAAGTTCCACCGAATTTTTGTACAACGATTTTCATGGATGAGCCACTCCTTTTTAGGATTCGATTTGTATTGTAATGGAATTTTTAGTAAATCCCATTGTCCTTATAACAGGGTTCCAATAATTTGTGTAAGTTCACGCAAATCGTCCAGTGATTCATGGACAATCTGGTATATCTTTTTATAATCTATTTCCCAGTATCGATGCACCAACATATTGCGAAAACGAGCCATTTTTTGAAGTCTATGACCCAGCTCATATGGTATAATCCCTGAGTTAGCAAGGATTGCAAAACACTCTGCATATCCTTCAGGTACCTGGTGTAGCTTTTTGGAACTAATATGTACACATATTTGAATAGCAGCCTCTATTGCTATAAGTAAACGATAACATGTAATGTCAATAATATCTCTGTCATTAAGGAATTTTTCCTGGGACATACCTTTTATTTTTTCCAAACGGATCATAGATTCATTTATGTCCTGAAAACGTTGTTTTATAAGGTCTATGTTTATTTCCATGATGTCATGGCTTCCTTAAGGGCCTTATAACGTATGGGTTTTAAGTCTAAATATCTAGTTACAACCCATACTGTCCAACCAACTCTTATATCCTCATTTCTGGAAAAAAGTAATGTTCCCTTAATTACATGATAAGAAAAGGTTACTGGTGCTTGATTTAGTATTTTTATGTCTATTGGTATATATCCAGGACCTTTTTCTTTTAATTTATCCACTATAATATTTTCTATATAATTACCAATATCCAGATCTATTAAGATGCTATTGTTTTCAATCTCTGGCCTCAAATATATGCCAATGTCTATATCTCTGAATGGCATTTCACTTACAAAAGAACCATATATATAACAAAAGATAATTTTGTCTATGTCTATCAGGCTCTCTTTTAAGACTATTTGAATCTTATCCCGTTCTTTTTTATTTAAGTAAAATAATCTTTCTTTCATAATTTATCTCTATATGAGTCACCTAGTCTGTTTCATTAACTCCGAAGTCTCAAGCTTTGTTGTGTATGTGTCTGTTATCTGTGTCTGTGGGTGTCTAAAGTTCAAAATTCAAGGATGAAGGTTGAAGGACGAAGGTTCCATACAAGATTGAAGGATTAATTTTGTTTGTTATTTTCTCGCCTTCACCCTTCATCCTTCTACCTTCTCACTAATCACTATTCACCATTCACTGTTCACTATTCATATCAATCACCTAAGAGTTCAGAAAATATAGTTCCCTTAACTCTGATTTCTAAGAATCTATTTACTTGTTTAGTTTTAAATTTTATTAAAATATACTCAGATGGCCAGTAAAATTCTGGCAACTTTTCACACCATTCAACAAATACAATATGTTCTTCAGAGGATAGATATTCTAGAATTTCCTCTTCTAATTCCACACAGCGATATAAGTCAATGTGAATTATCTCGGGTTCTGTTGGATATATATTAAATAGATTAAAGCTTGGGCTACTTACTTCTGCATTTTGAGAACCAGGAATGTTGTAGGTAAAGAATCTAACAAATGTAGTCTTTCCAGCTCCAAGATCCCCTTGCAATAAATAGATTCCATGTCCAATTTCCAGTGTTTTTTTAGCCAGTTTTTGGGCAATGTCCCTTAGTTTATTAATATCTGTCACATCTACAGTAAAATTCATTTTCTAACCTCTGGAATGGACATGGCTATTTCCTGGGCTAGATTTCCCCTGTGGGGATATTTTTCTTTTAAATATTCACCAGCAAGTGAATGCCACATAACTCCCATACATGCAGCATCTTTTGATTCTACTCCCATTCCCTTTAGGTATCCAATTATGCCTGATAAGACGTCTCCTGAACCGCCAATGGCAAGATTCTTACATGCAATATTTGATATATATATTTTTTTATTGATATCTCCAATAAGGGTCCCAGCGCCTTTTAATACACATACACATCCATATTTTTCTACTAATGATGTTACTGCTCCAAATCTATCTCTTTGTATTTTGTCAGTTGTAGTGTTTAAAAGATATGCTGCCTCACCTGGATGTGGTGTGAGTATTGTCTCTGGATCCATTTTTACGTCATCTTTATCCAGCTTAGATAGATTGTACAGCCCATCTGCATCTATTATGGTTGGAGGATGGTCTGTTTTTAGATATTTTTCTAAAAATTTTCTAGCACCTATATTTCTCCCCATTCCAGGACCAATTACAAGTGCATCAAATCTTGACAGTTCATCTTTTATCTCATCAAAATGGTACTGTTCAAATTCAAACTGATCCTTTGATCCAACAGATTTTGTCATTATTTCTGGCCAGTTTATCTTGATATTTAAACTGCATCCACCAGGTATAGCTGCAGTAACCAGTCCAGCTCCAGCCCTGAGCGCTGAGATAGAGCACAGGGTAGCTGCCCCACAAAGGCCACCCGCACCTCCAATTACAAGTACATGTGATGCTGATCCCTTGTGAGCCATATCTGTTATATCTGGAAGATATTTTATTATATCCCTGGGGATTCCATAAAAAGAAGGGGGATTTTCCAGTTTTACTTTTTGGGGGATTCCAATTTTTCCAACAATTAATTTGCCAACAAATTCTTTTGCCTCAGGAAGAAATAATCCTACCTTTGGTTCTTCAAAGGTAACAGTGGCATCTGCCATTACTGCAACAGGTGAGGGAATACCTGTTAGTCCATTTAGACCAGACGGTATATCCACAGACAAGATATAGCTAGTGGTTTTTGCCCCATTTATTGCATCTACGACTTTTTTGTAATCATTCCTGAGTATTCCAGAAAAACCAGTTCCAAGGAGTCCATCTATAATTATATCATATTCCCTTAGATCCATATTTTTTTCAGAAATTTTTTCAGCCATTACCCCCATTTTCAGAGTTAAATCAACATGATATGCAGCATCCTTTTTGTAAGATTCAAGGTCTTTTTTATACAATATTTTTACCTCTGCACCCATATCATTTAAGTGCCTGGCAACTGCAAAACCGTCCCCGCCATTGTTTCCTGGCCCAGCAATTATGGCAATCTTTTTTTTGTTTAGATTTTTAACTTCACCTTTAAGGCCATATACAACCTGCCAGGATGCGTTTTCCATGAGTATCTCACCATGGATTCCAATATGTTCAATGGTAATTCTGTCCCAGTTACCCATTTCCTTTGGTGTGGGTAGGGGAACATACATATATTTGCCTCCTCAATTTTTTTATTTCTCCAAAATTACCATGGCACCAGCTAGATTTTTCTCATGGGATATGGAGAGAAATATTTTTTTTAAGCCCAATCTTTGGGCAACCTCAAAGGCCCTTGAGTTTAATTCTATTTGTGGTGGACCATTTGAGACAGAAATTATTTCAATGTGTTTTAAAGATATACCATTTGAAAATCCAGTTCCCAATGCCTTTACAAAGGCCTCTTTTGCAGCAAATCTTGAGGCCAGGTATCTTACCATATCTTTGGGAGCCAGTTCTTTTTCCCGTGTTGTTAATATGCGAGATGAAAATTTATCTCCCCATCTCTTAGTGGCCCTCTTTATCCTTGGAATTTCCACAAGGTCAAAGCCAATGCCCAGGATCATCTATCTAATCCACAAAGGTCCTTATAATCTCAACCATTTCCTTAACTGCCCTTTCCATTCCAACTAAAGCAGCTCTGGCAACTATACTGTGGCCAATGGAATATTCACAAATACCATGTACCTTGGAAAATGCCCATATGTTCTCATAATCCAGCCCATGTCCAAGGTTTACCTTGAGTTTTAGATCCTGGGCCAACTTTATCCCTTTAAGTATTTTTTTTAGCTCATCTCTAACAGAGAGATCGTCTTTAGCATCTGCAAAGTGGCCTGTGTGTATTTCTATATACTGGCTTCCAATCTTTTTGGCCGCCTCAATTTGCTTTTCATCTGCATCAATAAACAGGGATGTCTTTATCCCGGCCTCTTTTATGGGTTTTAAAAACTCCTTTAAAAAATCAATCTTTGATGCAGCATCCAGTCCTCCTTCTGTTGTGAGCTCCTGTCTTTTCTCAGGCACCAAACACACCATATATGGTCTTATCTCCAAAGCTATTTTTTGCATCTCCTCTGTTGCAGCCATCTCCAGGTGGAGCTTTGTCTTCACAGTTTGCTTTAGGAGCAAAACATCCCTGTCCTGGATGTGTCTTCTATCTTCCCTTAAATGGACAATGATTCCATTTGCCCCTGCAACTTCTGCTAGAAAAGCTGCATGCACTGGATCTGGCTCCTTGGATAGCCTTGCCTGCCTAATTGTGGCTATGTGGTCAACATTTACTGCAAGTTTTGGCATAAAAAACCCCTTTTTTAATCTGTATTAAAGATTTGAGCGGCCTTTTCCCTTAACTTAAATTTCTGGACTTTTCCACTTGCTGTCATATCATAGGATTTAACAAAGGCAATATACTTTGGTATCTTGTATCTTGCAAGCTTTCCCCTGCAAAATTCTTTAATATCTTCTTCAGTATAATTATACCCTTCTTTTAAAATAATAAAGGCACCAACCTCTTCCCCATATTTTTTGCTTGGGACCCCAACTACTTGTACATCGTAGATTCCTTCCATCTGGTATAAAAATTCTTCTATCTCCCTGGGGTAGATGTTTTCACCGCCCCTTATTATCATATCCTTTAGTCGACCGGTTATGCTGAGGTATCCGTCTTTATCCATTACTCCCAGGTCCCCAGAGTGCAAGAAACCATCCTGGTCTATGGCCTCTTTGGTTGCTTCTTCCATTTTGTAATATCCCTTCATTACATTATAACCTCGACAACATACCTCTCCCTGGACCCCTTGTCCTACTTCTTTACCTGTTTTTGGATCTACTAATTTAACTTCAATTCCAGGCAGGGGTTTTCCCACGGTTTCAACCCGTTTTTCTATGGGATCGTCTGTTCTTGTCTGTGTAATAACTGGTGACGCCTCTGTAAGTCCATAACAAATGGTAATTTCTTTCATATTCATTTTATCCATTACCTGTCTCATGACCTTAACTGGACATGGTGATCCTGCCATAATTCCAGTCCTGAGAGAGGAGTAATCAAATCTGGAAAACATGGAATGTTCAAGTATTGCAATAAACATTGTGGGCACCCCATATAGGGCAGTGCATTTTTCCGCCTGTATGGAACTCATTGCAAGTAAAGGATTAAATTCTTCCAACACAACCAGAGTGGCTCCGTGTGATACTGCTGCCAGTACCCCTAATACACATCCAAAACAGTGAAATAATGGAACTGGTAGGCAAATTTTGTCTTTATGGGTTAGTTTCATATTTTCTCCTACCCAGAATCCATTATTTAAAATATTGTAATGGGTTAGCATAACCCCTTTGGGAAATCCAGTTGTACCTGAAGTATATTGCATATTGACCACATCATGTGGCGATAGCTCTTCCTGCCTCTTTTTGTATTCTTCATCTGAAACTATATTTCCCATACCAATTATTTCTGGGATGGAATAAACTCCTTTGTATTTTTCATGCCCTAGATAACATACCCTTTTTAAATTGGGTAGCTCTTTGCTCTTTAAATATTCTCTGGGCTGCTCCTTTAGTTCAGGAACAAGATCATATACCATTGAGAGGTAATCAGAATCCCTATATCCTTCCACCAAAAACAAATTTTCTGCCTCTGATTGGGACAACAAATATTTAAGTTCAGATGATTTATAGTGGGTATTTACTGTAAGGAGTATTGCACCAATCTTGGCAGTGGCAAATTGAAGTGCAATCCAATAAGGTACATTTGGAGCCCATACTGCGACTTTTTCGCCTTTTTTAACCCCAAGTCCCATAAGACCCTTTGCAAGTCTATTAACAAGGTCCAGAAATTCCCTGTATGTGAACCTTAAGTCCCTATCTACATAGACTACTACTTCATTGTCAGGGTATTTACTTACTGTATTATCCAATAGTTGTCCAAGGGTAATTTCCTGTAAGTATATGGTTTCCTCCATAACAAAACTCCAGTTTAAGTATTTTTTTACGGCATATATAAAACAGCATAGATCTTTGCCACTTCAGCACCTGCACACACCACTTTGTGTGGTACAGCTGAGTTGTAGTAAATTGAGTCCCCTTGCTTTAATATATATTTTTTATTTCCATAAGTAACTTCAATTTTACCAGATACAACTACTATAAATTCTTCTCCTTCATGGCTTGAGAAGTCAATGTCCTTACTACTTGGATAAATCTCTATATAAAAGGGCTCCATGTGTCTGTCTGTTTTACCCCTTCCAAGTGAGTAAAATTTAAGGGGTAGTTCGCCTTTTCCACCCCTGTATGCTGACTTTTCATGGGGCCTTGAATCGTTATGAATAACTATTGGGTCTTCACTGATTTTATCATCAATAAATGTCCCAAGCCTTGTTCCCAATGCCCTTGATATCCTAAGGAGGATTCCAATTGCTGGATACACCCTGTCCTCTTCAATATCCCTTAGAATATCTTCACTTAGACCAGTCCGTTTGGACAATTCTTCTAAATCTACTTCTTTTAATTCCCTAAATTTCGCTATCCTTTTGCCTATACCCAAGATCTTGTCCATACCCTTCTCCTGATATTTTGGAATTTTTAATTGGATAAATAAGGGTAAAAGAGATATAAAAGAAATATTGTCTTGTAAAGTGACAAAATTGTACTTTTTGAGAATATACAAATGAATTAGTGTTTGATACATTTGTTGAGTTAAATATCAATTAGCCTGAGTTTACCATTTTGATAAATTCGAGTTAGATACTTGTGGATTTTTTAATTTTTTTATATCTATAGGATCACATGTTGTAATATTAATTATTAATAGATCAGAAGGTATTTTATATGAAGAAGGATATTGAAAAAGAACTTGGATTTTTAAGGTCAATTATAAATATTTTGTCATCTGATAAGCTGAGTTTAAATAAAAAGATGGATAAGAGCCTCAGGCTTATCCTGAGGAAAGTACGTGCTTTGAAGGGTTCTATTATGTTGTATTCACAGGAAAAGGGAACCTTTCAAGTGATGGCTGCTACAAATAAAAAGATATTAAACAACGAGATCCCTGTTAACCCTAAATCCATATCTGGTTATGTTCTATCAACTGGTGAACCAGTTTTTTTTAAAGATATTAGAAAGTCAAAGAAATTTAAATCATTTGCAATTGGCAAGAATTATGATACCCCCTCACTTATATGTATGCCCCTTAAAAGTGGAAAACATATTTTAGGTGTGATTAATATCTCAGACCATGTGGAGAAAAGGTCTTTTACTGAAAATGACTTTATTTTTTTAAAGGATTATGCATCTATACTATCACCGCTCATAGAAAATTCATGTCTCTTGCACAAATTAATTGAGGAGAAAGAAAAATATAAAAAATTATCAGAGGAATTAAAAATAAGTAAAGAAGAACTCCTTATGACATATACAGAAAGACAGGAATTGGTGCAAATGGTGGTACATGATTTTAAAAGCCCCCTTTCTGCAATTATATCAAATTTGGATCTGCTCAAATATATTGGACTAAGTGACCAACAAAAACCAATAGTGGACACTGCATTAAATGGTGCTAAAAAGCTCCTTGATATGATTAATGAATTTCTTCAGATTGCAAGGGTGGATCAATTTCAAAAGGAAAAAATTAAATTTGAGCCTGTGTCTCTTTTGTCAGTTTTAAATGAAATCATTGATGAACTAAAACCACAGGCAGATATAAAGTCCTTAAAAATAGTTATTGAGACACAAGAAGATGTAAAACTAAGGGGAACCAGGTCCTTGATTTTTCATTTAATCCAGAATTTAATGTCAAATGCAGTTAAATATACCCCAGATAATGGACAAATAAAGATTTCCTGGAATGTATTTTCCACAAAAAGGGCAGGGGATAGATTTAAAAAAATTGTTCGGGTGTGTGTAGAGGACAGTGGACCTGGAATACCAGATGATCTAAAGACAGTTATTTTTAATAGATTTGAGAGGATAAATAGGGATAGGGGAGTACAGGGCACAGGAATTGGTCTTTTTATTTGTAAGAGAATAATGAATTTATTAGAGGGCAGAATTTGGGTTGAGGACGTAAAACCCACAGGGAGCAGGTTTTGTTTTAGTTGTTTTGTATATGAGGAGGAGGAAGATGGATAAAGAAAGACCCATTTTGTTGGTAGATGATATTCAACCAACCAGAGAAACCCTGATTAATATCTTACGAGTCCTGGGGTATAAAAATTTTTTAGAGGCCTCAAATGGTGAAGAGGCTATAGAAATTATTAAAAATAATAAGGACATCCAGCTAATAATAAGTGATTGGAAAATGCCAAGGATGAGTGGCTTTGATCTATTAAAGTGGGTCCGTAGCCAGGAAGAATATAAAGATATTCCTTTTATTATGGTCACATCAAAAGGTGAAAAGGAAGATATAGCCCTGGCAGCAGAGCAGGAGGTAACTGAATACCTGGTAAAACCAGTTACTGTGGAAGCCCTTATTTTAAAAATGGAGGATATAGACAAAAAGCTAGAAAAATCTAATGAGTTAAATAAACGTTTAAAAGAGATAAAGGAGCTAATTGCTACCTGTGAAGATGATGTGGTTAAGGAAAAACTTGATGAGGTCCTTAAAAAATATGAAAAAGACAGACCAAGGTTGCTTGCAGAAATAGCAAAGGTCTATATGGAAAAAGGTCAACTGGACAAGGCAGAGGAGATGGTGAGTTCAGCTGTTTTGGAAAATCCTTTATACACAAAGGGATGGCTACTTAAAAGTGATATTGCCCTGAAGAAAAAAGACCTTAATGGAGCACTTTCTGCCTTAAAAAAATTATATGAACTAAATCCCAATTCATCTAAAATCCTATATAATATTGGTAAGGTGTATCTATTAAAAGAAAGATTGGATAAGGCCAGGGACTTTTTTTTAATGGCCCTTAAAGTAGATCCAAACAATGACCAATTGGTACAGGATATATGGAACTTATATCTTGAAAAAGATCTGGTAAATGAAGTTGTGAGGGATTTTAGTCATATCTTGTTTGAAAGGTTGACAGTTGAGACCTTAAACAATCTGGCCGTGTCTTTGAGTAAACAGGGAGCAATGGATCAGGCCATAGTTGCTTATAGACAGGCACTTAAAAAAGAGCCTAAAAATCCACGGATTCACTATAATCTAGCAGTTGCATATTTAAAGACCGGGAAAAAGAAAAATGCACTGGCTCATCTAAATGAGGCCATACAAATTGATCCTGAATTTGAAAATGCCCAGAAGCTCCTGGAAAAACTTGTGAAGGAAAAGGAAGAAAAGTAAGCAAACATAAGGATAACTAGAACTTATTCAAAAAGCCTATGCCATATTGTTGTTTGCTGTTTTGATAGATATTTAAATACTTCCCTTTGTGTTCATCTGGTACGGAGATTACAAATATAATGTCATTAAATTCTTCTGCTTCAGGTAAAAATTGGGTAAGTAAGTTTTTACCTTTTTTGAAAAATTCCTCTCTGAAGATTGAGCCTTGGTGGTCTGGGAAAATAGCTATTGGAACTATATTGGCCTCAACAAGGTCACTGAAAAAGTGGGTACCATAAGATACCTCTGGGGTACAGCCATTTTGTTCAAATGCCACCTCAACAAGGACCCTGGTTCGATTAATGTCTTCATAATTTACTTTTACCCCCAGGTTGAGATCATTTGATCCCCATCTGCCAGGTCCAAACAGTCCAAAGGACCTCTTCTCAAGTCTCCTGTTTAATTTACCCACAATCCTGCCCACCTTTAATTTCTTCTCTGGGGAATCTATCATTGCATATTTTTTGGGGTCCACATAGACCACAAATTTTAGTCCCTCAATTTTGCAATTATTTAAGACCTTGTGGGTTGTAAATATGATGTCTTCGTCCTGGATTTCTTCTGGAATTTCAACCTGATCCACATCCTGTGTAACAGATAAGGATCTGCATTGCAGGATATATAACTTTTCTTCATCCCACGCAAATTCTATGTCAACTGGCCTATTATAGGCCTTTTCTAATTTTTTTAAGACCTCTTTTATAAGGGGGATGAACTTTGTTTTTTTTATAAGATTGTCAAAGGTAATACATGTGTTCCCAATGTCTATTTTTTTTGTTTTAAATAGGGGAGGGGAAATGTGGTCTCCCTGTTTTATTGAAACTGCATAAAAAAGGTCTGGATGTTTCACTTCCTTTAAGAACTCTTTAAGCAGAAGGGTCTTAAAGGAGCCATCCTCAAGGTCAATTACATCTACAAATTTTTGAGAATACCTACTAATATCGTCAGCAGAGACCTCTGGCCTCAAAGTTGGATGGGAGAGATAAATCATCCTTGGATAATCTCCTCCTGTCCTATCCACTGCCCTTGTTCCAAGTCCAAAGACCAACCTTATCATGCCCTGTTTTTTGTCTATTTTTGGTGTCCATGAATATGAGCTGTATGAAAAACCAACTCCAGCGGCAAAGGGGAGAAAATAGCGTCCAAACCTTCTGCCAACCACTTTTTGGACAAGTACACTCATTTTCTCATCAAAATCCAGTAAATTTCTATCTCTCCTGTAAATAATGGCTGCTGGTGAATAGGTGCTCATGTGGACCTGTTTTAGACCCCAGATAAATTGCTCAAGTCTTTTGTCTATATCTCCCTGGTTTGCCAGAAAAACAGAGTCATATTTTCCAGAAAAGGCGTAGCCAAAATTATCTTCCAGTAGACTGGAAGACCTGAGTATTAGGGGATGTTGTCCAACTCGTATTAAGAATTCCCTGAATTGTTCAACAATATCCTCTGGGAATGTTGCCTTTTCAAACAGGGCTGAAATCTGTTCATATCCCTTTTGAATCTCTTCCAGTGTCTTGTATTTTTGTGTGTGGAACTCATATAAGTCGTTATGATCTATAAATTCTGAAAAGATCCCTGAATTAAAAAAATAGGACTCAGGTATGGTGATATATTTTTTTAGTTCACCAATGGATTTATCAAACCTTGGGACAAGTATGCGATAGGCAAGATACATCCCTGCGGCCTTTCCACCTATCTTTCCAGGACGTCTCTTGCTCCTATAGGTATGATCTAAGATATCATTTATGTCTCTCACTGTTATGTGTTTTTTGGCGATACTTATAAATGCAAGCTGATTTGAAATAAAATAATTGATCAGAGCAACACGTATGCCTTCTACTTCATCTGGAGGAAGGTAGATATTGCCTTCAGGGATTTCACAAAAGCTCTTAACTGCCCTGAGGATCTGTCCAAAGGTTGCCCCCTCTTTATTAACTGTTTTTGTGAGTTCCCTGAAGGCTACTTTTTTTCTGGCAAAATTTATGTATTCATCCCATTCAGCCCTGTTAAAATAGAGACAAAAATATATAAATACCAATGTATCTTCGAGTTTTATTTTGTCTATCTCTTCTGAGGAGTCTGATGATGATATTATCTCATCTGCAGTTTTAGATAAGAATTCATCATCAATTCCCATTTTTTTTCTAAGTGCTTCTTTAAAGACTTCAACTATTATTCCCTTAATTTCTGGGTACTGGAAAACTCTTTCTAATAACAAATATCCCTTTAACAATTTTTCAATGGTATCTGTATCAATGTGCTGAATTTTTTCTTCCATATTACACCCAACCCCTAAGTTTACAGGCCTCAGCTACCCTTGATACTGCAAGTAAGTAAGCTGCTTCTCTCATATGAACCTTTTCATTTGTGTGCATTTCATATACAGATCTAAATGCCTTAGTCATCTTATCACATAGTCTTTTTTGTATTTCCTTTAAATTCCAATAATAGTTGTATGCATTTTGTACTTGTTCAAAATAAGATACAGTAACTCCTCCTGCATTGGCCAGAAAATCTGGAAGAGTGAGTATCCCTTTGTCATATAATATATGGTCTGCCTCTGGGGTGGTTGGCCCATTTGCCAATTCACAACATATTTTGCATTTTAATTTATCTGCGTTTTTCTCGGTTATTACATTTTCCAAGGCAGCAGGAAACAATACCAGTACGTCTAGTTCAAGTAATTCTTCATTTGTTATGGAATCTGCATCTTCAAATCCAACTACAGAGCCAGTCTCTCTCTTGTAATCAATTAATTTTTTTATGTTAAGACCATTGGGATTATATATACCACCCCTTGAATCAGATACAGCAACAAGTTTCATTTTTAGTATTGTTTCCCCTAAAATTGCCGCATGTTGTCCTGCATTTCCAAACCCTTGCACAGCCATTGGTTTACCTGTTAAGTCAATACCCATTGTCCTGGCTGCTTCCCTTACCACATATATTCCTCCCCTTGCTGTGGCCCCTTTCCTTCCAGGAGACCCACCAAGGGCCAGAGGTTTTCCAGTTATAACCCCTGGGTGCTTTTCCCCAACAAGGGTTTCATACTCATCCATCATCCAGGCCATTATCTGGGGATTTGTATATACATCTGGCGCTGGTACATCTTGAAACACTCCAAGGTGTTTTCCTGCTGCCCTTATATAACCCCTGGCCAACCTCTCTTTTTCTGGCTCAGATAGCTCTTTGGGATTGCATATAACACCGCCTTTACCTCCACCTAATGGGAGGTCTAACACCGCAGTTTTCCAGGTCATCCATGCAGCAAGTGCCCTTACAGTGTCTATGGTTTCATCGGGATGCCAGCGAATTCCTCCCTTGGCTGGTCCCCTGGCAGTGTTGTATTGTACCCTGAAGGCATCAAAGATCCTTACGCTTCCATCGTCCATTCTAACAGGTATGCGAAAATGGAGTTCCATCATGGGCCATCGCAGAAACTCATGTGTGGATTCATCTAGGCCAAGGTACTCAGCTGCTTCATCAAGTTGTTGTTGGGCTATGTGAAAGGGGTTTAAACTATTTTCCATTTTTCTCCTCCAGGTGTTTATAGATTTATTAAGTTAAAACATTAATTTTTATTAACCCAAGTCTGTGGAAATGATAAACTCAAATTAAGACAATTTTAATATTTTATTTCTTAAATTCAAGTAAAAAGCAATACTAAGTGCATTTAATTAAATTAATTTATCCTTGCATTTTGACAATAGTAGGATATAGTAGACAAAAATATTATTAACAAACAATGCTTATAAAATAAACCTTTTTTTATTAAGGGGTACAGAGAAAATGTCAGACATACAGAGCTCTTATGAATTAAAGATTGGGGAAAGGATCAAATTGATCCGTGAAAATAAGGGGATGGATATATCAGAGGTAGCGGAAAAGACAAATCTATCCAGACCCCTTTTAAACCAGATTGAAAGTGACCTTATCTCTCCTCCTCTCTCCACATTGCTTAAAATAGCAAATTGTTTGGGAGTGGATTTGGGAATTTTGCTTGGTGGTGAAAAGAAGGATATTAAAATAGCTGTAGTGAGAAAAGAAGAGAGGATCCATTCCCCAAGGAGGAAGTTAAAAGGTAGCAACGTATCCCTGGGATACAGTTATGAATCCCTTGCACACAAAAAGTCTAATAAGCACATGGAGCCTTTTTTGATCACCTTTGAGCCAAAGGAATCCAAGGATGTTGTGATGTTTGCCCATGAGGGAGAGGAATTTCACTATGTTTTAGAAGGAGTACTTGAGTTTAGTAGTGAAGAAGAAACCATTTTATTGTATCCTGGTGATAGTATTTATTTTGATTCAGATATTCTTCATGGCTTTAGGGCCCTTGAAGGAAAAATAGCAATGTCCCTTGCAGTTATTTTTAATAAATAACCATTAGGAGATATACCGGTGATAGAAATCCGCATACATGGAAGGGGAGGCCAGGGGGCTGTTATACTTTCCAAAATCATAGCCTACAGTTATTTTTTAGAGGGAAAATATTCTCAATCCTTTCCAACGTTTGGTGCTGAGAGGAGGGGAGCCCCTGTGGCATCCTTTGTTAGGGTGGACAATAATTTTGTATATCTTAGGGCTCCTGTAAAATCGTGTGACTACGTTGTTGTATTGGACTCCCATATTGCTGAAACTGAAGATATATTGTATGGACTGAAGAGGGAAGGTATTGTGATAATTAATTCAAAAAAAGGTCCTGAACATTTTTCAGTATCCAAAGAGGCCTCTGTTAAAACCATTGATATGAATAAAATTGCCTTAGAATACAACTTGGGGACAAAGATATCACCTTTTATAAATGCTGTTTGTGCGGGTGGTTTTGGAAAGATATCAAGATCTATTTCCCTTGAATCTTTAAAAAAAGCAGTAAAGAGATTTATTCCAGTGAAAATAGATGATAATATAAAGGCAATGGAATATACCTATAAATACATTAAAATATAAGTTTAGGAGTATTTGATGGTAGAAGGAATTGAACAAGAAAGTGTACTTTCATATCTGGATCTAGAAGATGTTCCAATGTCACTTACAACAACAGAAGGTAATTTAACTGGTAGCTGGAAGTATTTAACCCCTAAGTTTTCGTATAAATTATCTCCCTGTCAGAATTCATGTCCTTTAAAAAACAATATACCTGTAATTGTTAAATACATTAAACAAGATAGATTGGATGTTGCAGTAAATTTACTTAGAAAAACAAACCCCATCCCTGCCACTTTGGGTAGAATATGTCCCAATTTTTGTGAAAAAAGTTGCAGCAGAAATTACATAGACGAAAATGTGAGCATAGGGAGGATTGAAAGATATCTTGGTGATATTGCACTTGATATTCCATTTCCCAAGATAGAGGAAAAAAACAATTTAAAAATTTTAGTTATAGGCAGTGGTCCAGCAGGACTTGGCGCAGCATACTTTTTGAGAAGAAATGGATGTTATGTAAAAATTTTTGAAAAAAGGTCCATGTTAGGTGGGCTTTTAACCAGGGTGATACCAGAATATAGATTGCCAATTGAAGTTGTGTTAAGGGAAATCAACAAACTTATACAAGAGCTTGGTATAGAAGTAGAATTAGAAAGAATTGTAAATAAAGATGATATAGTGGAACTTTTAATGGAGTTTGATGAAATAATTATAGCATCTGGTATGCAAAAATCCCATATACCGAATAAATTTAAAGGCTATAAAAATGTAATAGGGGCATTAGACATACTTGAAGACATAAAGTCAAAAAAATATATAGATGGGGACACCTTTTATATTATAGGTGGTGGAAATGCAGCAATGGATGTTGCAAGGTCCCTAACAAGACTGGGTAAAAATGTTAAGATAATCTACAGAAGGACAAAGGATCTAATGCCTGCATACAAGGAAGAGATAGATGAGGCAGTAATGGAAAATATTTCCATAATAGAAAAAACAGTGGTTTTAGATGTTATTCAAAAAGAAGATAGCCTGGATGTGAAATTATGTAAAACAAGGTTAAACCAAGATAAGGTTGAGGTCATTGGGGATAGCTGGACAGAAACTGTTGATAGGGTGGTCTTTGCAATAGGTCAGGAAAATGACCTTACTTATCCACAGATGGACAATATATATATTGCTGGAGATCTATCTTTAGGACCCTCTTCTGTTGCAGAGAGTATTGCATCTGGAATGTTGGCAGCAAAAGAGATTTTAAGAAAACATGGAATAATAAAAAAAGAGTCAGAAGATGATGAAAAAGTGGTGCAAACAGATAAGCTGAGCTTTGAGTTTGTTGAAAAAAAAGCTTCTTTTACAATGGATATATCTATACCAGAAGAACTTTCTGGGAATTTTGATGAAATAAAAAAAGATGTAACCAGAGAAGAGTTTGAAACAGAAGTCAACAGATGCCTTGAATGTGGCACGTGCACAGGATGCAAAACCTGCTGGTTTTTTTGTCCTGATATCTGCATCCAAATTGGAGAAGTTGGAGGTGGTTATATTGCCAATATAGACCTTACCCATTGCAAAGGGTGCGGGATTTGTTCTTCTGTTTGTCCAAGGGGGATGATTGAGATGGAGGAAGATTGATGAATGAAAAATTGCAAAGGCACGATATGTTACTTGGCAGTGAGGCAGTGGCAAATGGTGTTGCCCTGGCAAAACCCGCTGTGATAGCTGCTTATCCAATAACTCCTCAAACACACATAATAGAGACTTTATCAGAAATGGTGGAATCAGGAGAGTTGGATGCTCAATTTGTTAGGGTGGAATCAGAACTTTCTGCAATATCCACCTGTTTTGGAGCAGTTGCAACTGGGGTTAGGGCCTTTACTGCAACTAGTTCCCAGGGTCTGGCATTGATGCATGAGTTTTTGCACTGGTTTTCTGGCTCAAGATTTCCAATGCTCATGGTAAATGCCAATAGGGCACTGGGATCCCCATGGAATATATGGACTGATCAGTCAGATTCCATGAGTCAAAGAGATACTGGATGGATTCAGATATATGCATCAACAGTTCAAGAGGCCCTGGATTTTGTATTTATTGGATATAGACTTACTGAAAAAATAATGGTTCCTGTTATGCTCAATTTAGATGGTTTTATATTGTCCCATACTTTAGAACCCCTCTATATCCCTGATATATCTCTGGTGAAAGAGTTTCTTCCAGATTATGAACCCAAATATTTTTTGGATACAGATAGTCCCCGCTCATTTTGCGCACCAGCAACTGCTGATAATTTTTATTTCTTTAAAAAAAGACTATTTGAAACAACGTCCTCATCTTCTGATGTTTTAAAGAATATTTTTGAGGATTTTAAAAGTATTTTTGACAGGGAGTATTCGTGCATTCTTGAATATAGAACAGAAGATGCAGAGGTATTAATTGTATGTTGTGGGGCAATTTCAGGCACAGCAAGGGTTGCAGTGGATAATTTAAGGGAAAAAGGAATCAATGCAGGGTTACTTGACCTTAAATTGTTTAGGCCATTTCCAGAGGATGAATTTCTTAGTTTAATAGATGGATGCAAAAGGATTATTGTTTTAAATCGTTCTGTTACTTATGGTTGTTGTGGGACCATTACCCAGGAAATTAGAAATGTTTTGTTTAAGTCTTCTTATCAAATAGACGTTGCTGATGTAATAATCTCTTTGGGAGGTAAGGTTGTTGAAGTTGATACAATATCTAATATGGTAGAAAATTTCCACACTTTAGATACCAATAAAACAATCTGGTTATAAAGGGAATAGATATGTATAGAGAAATTACTTCCATGGAATATTTAAACCAAGGACATATGGCATGTCCTGGTTGTGGGGCTTCTCTTAGTATGAGACATGCAATTAAGGTCATGGGGGATAGGACCATCTGTGTAATCCCTGCGTGTTGCTGGTCTATAATTGGAGGGATATTCCCCACCACTGCGCTGTCTGTTCCACTACTCCATGTGCCATTTGCAACAGCTGCTGCCTGTGGATCTGGGGTAGTAAGGGCACTTAGATCAAAAGGGGATCTTGATACAAATGTAATGGTGTGGGCAGGTGATGGAGGGACCTTTGATATAGGGCTTCAGGCCTTATCTGGTGCTGCAGATAGGAAAGAGGATTTTATTTATGTGTGTTATGACAATGAAGCGTATATGAACACTGGGATTCAACAGTCCTCTGCAACTCCTCCTTATGCATGGACCACCACTTCAACAAAGGGAAAACCAGGCTTTCAACCCAAAAAGGATATAATTTCAATTGTCATGGCACACAACCCAGCCTATGTGGCATCTGCAACAATAGCCTATCCTGAAGATTTTATAATGAAATTTAGAACGGCAAGGGATAAAAGGGGCTTTAGGTTTATACACCTTTTGAGCTCTTGCCCTCCAGGTTGGAGGATAGATTCTAAAGATTCAATTTCTACCTTAAGGATGGCGGTAAAAACAGATATCTTCCCCTTATTTGAGTTAAATGAAGAAGGTAGGTTAGTACGTACTGTGGAAATTAAAGAGATGGCTGATGTTAAAGAATACTTTAATATGCAAAAGAGATTTGTAGAGATTTCAGACAGAGATATAGAACTGATTAATGGTTATATTGAAAAAAGAAATAGACGTTATTTTAAGTAGCTATAAGACTTCTTAATACCTTTAAGTTTTTTATGTCTTCTTTTAGATCCTTTCCCTTTGGTGTTTCTAATACCATGGGATGATTTTTAAATAGTGGATCATTTAATAGAAATTTAAATGCAGAAAGTCCTATTTTCCCCAATCCAATGTGCTCGTGTCTATCCACCCTAGAGCCCAACCCTGTTTTGGAATCATTTAAATGGAAAAAGTGTATCTTAGATATACCTATGGTCTTATCAATAAGCTCCATGGTGTTTTTATAACCATTTTCATCCCTTATATCATATCCAGCCTGAAATATGTGTGCAGTATCAATACACACCCCAAGCATGTTGGAATACCTGGAATATGTTATAATATGTGCCAGCTCCTCAAATCTACTCCCAAGGCCATTTCCCTGTCCAGCTGTGGTTTCAAGAAGAATTGATACATTATTTTTGGGAGAATTTTCAATGGCAGAGTCAATTGAATAAACTGCCCTCTTAACTCCAGCATAAATCCCATCTCCACCATGGGAGCCAGGATGGGTTATTAGATATCCTATTCCAAGTAAACAAGCCCTATTAATCTCATCTATAAATGCCTGGATAGATTTTTTCTGTATCTCTTTATCCTTTGCTGCTAAGTTAATTAAATATGAGGTGTGGATGGCGATTTTATATTTGCCCCAATTCCCCCATTTTTCCCGAAAAAAGGTGATGTCCTCTTGACTTAGGGCATGGCTCTTCCACTGTCTTTGATTTCTGGAAAATATTTGCAGGGCTTCTCCCCCAACTTTTTTGATTCTATCAATTGCCCTGTGGAGTCCACCGCTAATTGACATATGTGCACCCAGATGTGGCATAATATTATCCTTTTTGTTAAAATTCTTTACTAATTGGAATAATAGGTGTAAATTTTAAAAGTGATAAATAACCGGATGGTTCTCACTTGTAAAGGTATTTAAGTAGTAACCATAAACATAAAGGGGGTATGGTATGAAAAAGGTAGCTGTAATCTATTGTTCCAGGTATGTAGATTCTGGTTTTGGGTGTCCAGGTGAATGGAGATGTCTAAAGGCTGCAGCACTTGGTGAAGGCAAATTTGATGAGCCTTCTAATGTGGTCTTTTGGATAAAGTGTGAATGTCCTGGAAAGACAGTTATTCCAAATACCAAGATGGCAATGAAGTTGTCTGAAATAAAACCCGATGTTATTCATTTTAGTTCATGTCTTGCAGGTTCCTATCCGCCATGCCCTTATTATGATGTACAGGAGATGGCAGAAAAGATAAAAGAAAGCTTTGATATTCCAGTAGTTTTAGGAACTCATGAATACAAATAATATATTGCTAGGGGCATCTTTTGCCCTTAGCGTTTTTATTTTCAATATCTTTAAGATTTTTTATCAATTTTTGTTTCCATTCATTGTATAGGCGATCTAGTGTACCATTACGTCTTAAGATAGATAATCCTTTGTTGAAATCATGTAATAATTTCAGGGAATTTTTCCTGTTTTTTGGAAAACACACATACAGATTTTTATATTCAATAATTGGAGATAGTACCTCTACTTTATTTATACAATGGGGAAGATATTTTTTCATTAGATAGTATGCAACATACTTATCTATAACTATTAGATCCACCCTTCCCTTTATTAATTTTTTTAGATTGATAAGGTCATTTCTTGCATAGTCCTTTATGAGATAATTGGCATTGTCTATTTTATCAGTGTTAATGTAACCTTTTACAAGACCAATTCTATATGTTCTTAGATCTTCAATATGTTTATATTTAATTTTGCTTTGTTTTCTTGCTAAAAATACAATAGGTCCTCCATAGAATGGATCAGAAATATAAAAATATTTTTCTCGCCACTTGACATAATATGCAGGGAAAAAGCCATCAATTTCTCCTTTTTTACCCTTGTGAATAATCCTTGTCCATGGCCTGAACTTTATCTCAACAGAATATCCCATCTTTTCAAGGACTTTTTTAACTAACACATAGGTATATCCTTTTTGGGGTAATTCTTTTCCAACGTAGGGAGGCCATTCAAGGGTAAGGAGGGTAATTTTTTCTTTTGCTATATAATTGGTTTGAGGAAAACCAGTGGTTTGGATTGTTAAAATCCATATTATCAGTGCCATTAATGAGACTGTTATATATCTCATGGTGATTATATGGGATAAAAAAAATGTTTGTTGTCAAAAGGATATTTTTTCAGTAAGTTAACATGGAAAAAGAAAAATGTAAATAGGTGGGGAATAATATGTTTAATTCTTTAAAAACAAAGATAGTATGTTGGACTGTGCTGGTATTAGTAGTAGTATTTTTAATTGGCAGCTTCTTTTTTTACTCAAGTGAAAAAAATAAGGTTTTAGAGTCTATTAATAGAAAAGCTAAGTACCTTACAAACAGATTGAGCATTAGTACTGTGGGTCCTCTATGGAATGTGGATAAAGAAGAGACAATAAGATTGCTAAATGCACAGTTGGTGGATAAAGATATTTATGCAATCATTGTCTTAGATGAAGACAATAAAATCTTTGCAGGTCTAATCAGGGATAAAAGATGGGAGATAAAGAGGTTTTCTCAGACCAATCTTCCCCATGTTAATAGATATATTTACAACCATGCAGAAATTATCATGCCTAAAGGGGAAGAAAAAGAAAGAATCGGATCAGTTCATGTATATATTACCCCAAATTTTGCCTACAAACAATTAAAGAAGTCTGCATTTATAGTGCTCTCTCAATTTGGTTTTCTAATCCTGCTTTTGGCGGGTGTCTTAATTGTTTTTATGGATAAAATTGTCATAAATAGGATAGATGCCCTGGTGAATGGTATCTCTTCTGTGTCTAGGAAGGATTTTTCCCAGGAGATACCCGACTTAGGAGATGATGAAATAGGATTTTTGGCAAAAGAGTTTAATTTTATGGTGGATGAGCTAAAAAAGTATGAGGGAGAACTAATTTCTGAGATGAGACGGTGGGAAGTGACTCTAAGGGCAATTGGTGATGGAGTTATTGTCACAGATCCACAGGGTCGAATTGATCTCATGAATGATGTTGCCTGTAAGTTAACTGGATGGAGAGAAGATGAGGCCAGGGGAAGAAGTTTGGAAGAGGTATTTGTTATTGTAAATGAACTAACAAGAAAGCCTGTGGAATCGCCTGTAAGGAAAGTTATCAGACATGGAAGGATCGTTGGCCTGGCAAATCACACTGTTTTGATTTCCAGAAGTGGTAGAGAAATACCAATAAAAGACAGTGCAGCACCAATAAAGGACGATTCAGGAAAGATTTTGGGAATTGTAATGGTGTTTACTGATATGTCTGTTGAGGTAGATCTTTTAAAGAAAGTCGCCCATTCCTCTATGGTTCAAAGGGGACTTATGGAGGTGGCCAATGTAATAATTGCCATAACAGATAAAGATGATAAATTACTTTTTTGGAATAGGGCTGCTGAAAAGATTACAGGATATTTAAGGGATGAAGTTTTAGGAAGTAGAGAAGGATGGGAGCTAATTTATCCAGATAGAGAATACAGAGAAAAAATGTTGAAAATAATACATTCTGTTATGGATACAGGTAGACCCTTAGATGGAGGAGAGTCAAAGATTATCACAAAAGATGGAGACAAGAGGATTATATTTTGGTATTCAGCGTGCTTGCAAGGAAAAGATGGAGAGTCTGCTGGTTGTTTGCATGTGGGTGTGGATGTTACTTATAAAAAGAAGTTAGAGAAAGAGATATTAAATGTGAAGAAGATGGATGCCTTGAGTTTGTTTGCAGGTGGTATTGCCCATGATTTTAATAATATCTTGACTTCTATAATGGGAAATATTTCCTTGATGAAATATTCAGACTCACCAATGGATATTCAAGAGAGGCTAGAGTTGGTGGAGAATGCAGTAAACTATGCCTCTTCATTGGTCTCTAAGCTACTAACTTTTTCTAAAAAAGATACCCCTGTAAAGGAAGTAGTTTCCCCTGATAAAATAATAAAAGAAACAGTTGAACTTGTTTTAAGTGGGTCCAATGTTAAGTGGGAGTTAAATATTGAAGAGTCACTAAATAAAGTAGAAGTTGATCCAATTCAGGTGTCACAGGTAATACAGAATATAGTGATTAATGCAAGACAGGCGTGTGAAGGTAGAACTAACCCAGAAATAGATATATCTGCAAAGAATGTTATATTTGAGAAAAGAATGGAGATAGGAGATAGGTTAATTGGTCCAGGTAGATTTGTTGAGGTTATGGTTAGAGATAATGGTAAAGGCATATCAACAAAAGATCTGGACAAAATTTTTGATCCCTTTTTTACAACAAAGAAAAAAGGACATGGACTTGGACTTGCCATCTGCTACTCGATGATAAAAGGACATGGGGGAGAGATTGTTGTAGAATCTACTCTGAACAAGGGGTCAACATTTAGGATTTTTATTCCAGCTCTGGAGATAAGGGAAATAAAAATAGATGAATATGACAGTAAGAGAACAAATGGACAATTCTCAGGAAAGGTGCTCTTGCTGGAAGATGATGTAATGATCGCTGAAGTTGCAAATGAACTGCTCAAACACCTGGGATTTGATGAAGTTGTTTTGGCTAAAGAGGGAAATGAGGCAATATCTGTATTTAAAGAGGCCTATAACAAGAATGATAAATTTAGTTTGGTGATTTTGGATCTTACTTTACCTGGAGGAATAGGTGGACAGAAGGTGATGGAGGAGATATTAAAGATTGATCCCCATGTTGTAGCAATTGTATCTAGTGGGTATATACAAGATCCAGTTATGGTGGAATATGAAAAATATGGATTTAAGGCTGCGTTAAAAAAGCCCTATACCATTCAAGAGTTGGAGAAAGTTTTGAGGGAAATTTTAGCGCAAGGTCATTAAAACTAGGTTTATCACTTTGATAAACTTGGGTTAAGGAGGAAAAGAATAGTTTTTTAAATTTTTTAAAAAGGGAGGTCACACATGAACAAAAAAAATTTAATGGTTACTGCTTTTATTTTAGTCTTTTTTATGATGCCAGCACTTGCCTTTGCAATTGGTGCAGAAGTGAGCCTTGGCATGTGGCAGCAGGATCCAAATGGATACTTTTCCTATAAAGGAGAACATTTAAGTGTTGATGATGAACTAAGGTATGACACTGAAACCAAACTGCTTGCCAGGGCAAAAATAGACATGCCCCTGTTTATTCCAAATATCTATCTCATGTATACACCAATGGATTTTGATGGAAATGGAATCAAGTCAAAAACCTTTAAGTTTGGAGATGTAACATTTAAGGGTAATGTACCCTTTAAATCTGAATTGCAACTGGACCAATACGATATAGCCCTCTATTATGGAGTACCATTTTTAAATACCCTTTCTGCTGGAATTTTAAATGTAGAAGCTGGATTAAATTGCAAGATAATTGACTTCTATGGAAAGGTTAAGCAGCCAGATCTCTCCCTTTCAGAATCAAAATCTACAACTATTCCAATTCCAATGGTCTATCTTGGGGTGCAGGTAAAACCAATTAAATGGATATCTCTAGAAGGCGAGGCAAGGGGAATAGCCTATTCTGGAAGTGGTTACTATGATTTCATTGGCAGAGTAAAGATACATCCCTTTGGTCCCCTTTTTCTAAGTGGTGGATACAGATATGAAAAAGTGGAAATAGATTACACTGACGTGGATTCAGATATTGAATTTTCTGGACCATTTTTAGAGGTGGGTGTTAGTTTTTAAAAATAGTATTTTTTCTGCTATATAGAGCTAGAGCTGCCAGTGATGTACCCTGGCAGTTCTTTTAAAAATTTTACCTTGTATTCCATAAATTGATAGATCTGCTTACCTATCTTTTTTTGACAAATCCCATAAAAAGGTCTAATGCACTACTCTTTATTAATTTTTATTGGGAAGGATTTATGAGTGAAAATTTATGTTACAATGAAAGGTTGAGAAATATTGCCATTATTGCCCATGTTGACCATGGGAAGACAACATTAGTGGATAATATGTTTAAACAGAGTGGCATGTTCAGGGAAAATGCCGAGATAGAAGAGAGAGTACTGGATAGATTGGATTTAGAAAGGGAAAGGGGAATTACCATAGCTGCAAAAAACTGTTCAGTGGTATGGGGTGGGGTGAAGATAAATATTATAGATACCCCTGGACACGCAGATTTTGGTGGTGAGGTAGAGAGGTCCCTATCCATGGCTGATGGGGCAATTTTGCTGGTGGATGCATCAGAGGGTCCACTTCCCCAGACCAGATTTGTCTTAAAAAAGGCCCTGGAAGCAGGACTTGAAATTATTGTGTGTATAAATAAGATAGACAGAAAAGATGCCCGGCCAGATGAGGTTTTGGACGAAATATACGATCTATTGATAGATCTTGATGCAACAGATAAGCAACTTGATTTCCCTCTGCTTTATGCAATCGGGAAACAGGGCATAGCCAAAAGAACCCTTGATGATGAAAATGAAGACCTGGTTCCTTTATTTGAGACTATATTAAAGCATGTACCCCCACCTTCATACAGGCTAGATATGCCCTTTCAGATGTTGGTCTCTGATCTCAGTTATTCTGATTACCTTGGAAGACTTGCAATTGGCAAGGTATTTAACGGAAGTGTAGGATCAAATGAATCCCTAATATGTGTAAATGAAAGAGGTGAGCACATCTCCTTAAAGGTTACAAAACTACAGGTATATGAGGGTCTTAACTTAAGGGAAATAGATAGGGTGGAACCAGGGGATATTGTAGTTTTGTCTGGTATTGAAGATGTAAAGATAGGTGATACCATCTGTACCAAGGATTCTCCATGTGCTCTCCCAAGGATTAGAGTTGATGAACCCATTGTTTCCATGAGATTTACAATAAACACGTCCCCCTTTGCTGGCAGGGAAGGAAAATATGTGCAATCTAGAAAGTTAAGGGAAAGGCTTTTTAAAGAGACACTTAAGAATGTTTCAATCCAGGTGGAAGAATCAGATGATTCTGATAGTTTTATAGTTAAGGGGAGGGGAGAATTTCAGCTGGCGATTTTAATTGAGACAATGCGCAGGGAAGGATATGAGATGTGCGTTGGAAGGCCTGAGGTAATCTTTAAGGAGGTGGACGGTAAAATAAAAGAGCCACTAGAAAGGGTATTTATTGACTGTGAAGAAGAGTTTATGGGGGTTGTTACAGAAAAGCTCTCTTTGAGAAAGGGGAAAATGGTAAATTTCATAAATAATGGCAGTGGCAGGGTGCGCATGGAATTTATAATACCTGCCAGAGGCCTAATTGGATATAGAAATGAATTTTTAACTGATACCAAGGGCTCAGGTATAATGAATAGTCTCTTTGAAGGATATGGAGACTTTGCTGGGGAGATTAAAGGTAGATTCACAGGTTCCATAGTATCAGACAGAGAGGGAGTGTGTGTTGCTTATGCCCTTTTTAATTTAGAGCCAAGGGGAAGGTTATTTGTGACACCTGGTGAACCTGTTTATGAGGGAATGATAATTGGAGAACACAATAGGACCACAGATATTGATGTAAATCCATGCAAGACCAAAAAACTTACTAACTTAAGGGCGGCAGGAAAGGATGATGCAGTGATATTAACACCAGTAATCCCCATGACCCTTGAAAAGGCAATACAATTTATAAGAGATGATGAAATGGTGGAAGTAACCCCTAAATCCATAAGACTGAGAAAATCTTGTTTAAGTGCAAGAGACAGACATGTTTTAAATTGTGCAAAGAAAAAGGCAAGGGCTTGATAATGATTTAATATCATTCAAAATGGATCATGGAGCCGCAACTCTATTTGTTACCAATGTCAATGTGGATATTGAAAAAGTAAAAGGGCTAATATAAAAGATAAAAAATACCATATAAATTCTACTGCAAAAAAAAGAAATTTTTATGCAAAAAAATAGTATCATGGAAATTCCTACCCTGTTTTTTGAAAAAGGAATAGATTCCTTTGAAAAATTGCTCTGGCTTATTGAAAATTCCTATGACGGTTTTGTTCTCAGTGATAAAAAGGGAAATATCTTCTATGCAAATAAGGCAGTTGAAAGGATAACCGGCGGAAGACGGGAGGATATTTATGCAAAAAATTTAAAGGATTTTTTAAAAGAAGGGCTTATAATTAACGATAAAAAGAGCTTTTCAAAAAATTGCATAAATATGAGCCACAGGACAAAGACTGGAGTAGAGGTCTTTATTACCAGTGTACCTGTTTATGACAAAAAGGGCAATTTTTTGTGCTATGTGGCAAATTACAGGGAAATGGCAGAGCTAAATGATATTCAGCGTGAGCTGGAGAAGACCCAGGCCAGGAGTAACTCCTATTACATGGAGTTAAAAGAACTGAGAAACAGATTTTTAAATTTAGAGGATGTGGTTGTAAAAAGCAAAAAAATGGAGCTAATTATTGAAAATATATCTAAATTTGCTCCAACAGATGCCCCAGTTTTAATAACAGGGGAATCTGGCGTTGGTAAAGGAGTAATTGCCAAACTAATTCACAAAATGAGCAACAGGAGTGATGGACCATTTATTCAGATAAATTGCGGTGCTATACCAGAGACCCTTTTAGAAGCTGAGCTTTTTGGGTATAAAAAAGGGGCATTTACAGGTGCAAGTACTTCGGGGAAATTAGGTATATTTGAACTTGCCCAAAAGGGAACCCTTTTGCTTGATGAGATTGCAGAGATATCACCCAAACTCCAGGTAAAGCTCTTAAAGGCCATTCAGGACCAGGAGATATATCCCTTGGGCAGTGTAAAACCAGTGAAACTGGACGTTAGAATAATCTGTGCAACCAATAGGGATATAGAGCAAATGGTCAATGATGGGAGTTTTAGAAAGGACCTCTATTACAGGATAAATGTTATTCCAGTAGATATTCCTCCACTTAGGGAAAGACAGGAGGACATAATTCCACTTGCCTGTTATTTTTTGGAACAATTTTCAAAAAAATATAATAAAAAAAAGAGCTTATCTCCAGATGTGTGCAACATCTTTTTAAAATACCCCTGGCCTGGAAATGTAAGGGAACTCCAAAATGTGATAGAAAGATTGGTTGTTATTTTGGATAAAGACAAAATATATCCAGAGGATTTACCAGAAACTATTTTAAATAAAGTTGAGACTACATACAATTATTTGAATAGACCACTAAAAGAGGCAAAAAAGGAATTGGAGATTAAGCTCATTAAACAGAGCTTAAATAGGAGCCGAAGCATAAGGGATGCTGCAAAAAAACTGGGAATAAACCATTCCACCCTTATAAAGAAAATGAGACTCTACAATATTGAAAAATAAACTGCATGTCTAAATAATATCTTCCCAAACCGTTTTATGGTTATTTATTGAACCATCTGGTTGATTATAAAACCACTTGTTCACTGTTGTAACTCTTTTTATTTTATAGAGAAATTAATATATTTTAAAATGTAGTGGTTTCTTTTATAACCACAAAAATGTATCAGCTTTTTTTTATCTGAAATTTTAATGAGTTATTTACGGCACATTCTATGCTTATGACTAACAATGTTTATGTGTGAAATAGTGCTTTGTTTTTGTGAAAATTACTTATATAGCCTAAGGAGGAAACTGATATGCTAGATACAAGGCCTTGGTTTAAGTTTTATCCAAAGGGATTGAGTCGTAGTCTGGAATATCCAACGGTTGGAATTTTTGATTTTTTAGAGACAAGTGCAAGGAGGTATCCAGATAAAACAGCTATAATTTATTATGGAAAAAAGATTAAATACTCACAGCTATTTCAAGAAGCCCTTAAGGTGGCGAGTTTTTTAAAGAACAATGGGTTAAGTAAGGGAGATAGGGTTGGTATTTATATGCAAAATAGTCCCCAGTGGGTTATTTCTTATTTTGGGATTATTAGGGCAAATTGTGTTGCTGTGCCAATAAATCCCATGTTAACCGAGGATGAACTGGAATATATAATTAAAGACTCTGGATGCAGACTTATATCTACCACCTCTGAATTGGCTTCAAAAGTGTATAATATTGCAAAACAAAAGGATATACTGGTTGCGTGTTCCAATTTGAGTGAGTATTTGCCTGAGGAACCAGAAATACCTGTTCCTGAGTTTTTGTTGAATAAACAGGAAAATGAGTGGACTATACCATGGGATGAGGTATTAGAAAAATTAGACCCACCTGATGTATTGGTAAAACATGATGATCTGGCAATGATTCCCTATACAGCAGGCACAACCGGCATGCCCAAGGGGTGTATGCATACCCACTCCACTGTTGTAAGCAATGCAATTGGTGCAGCTTACTGGCTTCGTACCACCCCTGGTTCAATTCACCTTGCAACTTTGCCCTACTTTCATGTCACAGGTTTTGTCCACTCCCTGTTAGCTCCCATTTACGAAGCAGCTACTATAGTACTTTTTTCCAGATGGGACAGGGATGCGGTTCTTCTGGCAATAGAAAAATATGGTTGTACCCATTGGTTGAATATAACCACCATGGTAGTGGACTTGTTGTCTAAAACAGACATACAAAAAGAGAATCTGAGGTCACTTTTAGTAGTTGCTGGAGGGGGTGCGCCAATGCCCCAGGCTGTTGCAGAAAAATTGGAGCAAATTACTGGCATAAGGTATGTGGAGGGATATGGTCTTACTGAAACCATTTCCCAGACCCATATGAATCCATTGGATAATCCCAAACTACAGTGTTTAGGCATTCCTGATTTTGGAGTAGATGCACTTATAATTGATTCTGATACAGGCGAGGTGTTAGAACCAATGAAACAAGGGGAACTTGTAATAAATGGACCAGAGGTATTTAAGGGATATTGGGGAAAAGAAGAGGAGACAAAAAAATCATTTATTGATATAAATGGGAAAAGATATTTCAGGACTGGTGATCTCTGTTATATGGATGAAGATGGATTTTTCTTTTTAGTGGACAGGACAAAGCGTATGATAAATAGGGCTGGATATAAGGTGTGGCCTGCAGCTGTGGAATCCATTTTATATAAACACCCTGCAATACAGGAAGCAGTGGTTGTTGGCACTCCAGAGCCCAGGGTTGGAGAAGAGGTAAAGGCATTTATTGTCTTAAATCCTGAGTACAAGGGTAAGATTTCTAAAGAGGATATAATAAATTGGG
This sequence comes from Desulfothermus okinawensis JCM 13304, assembly GCF_054654515.1. NCBI lineage: Bacteria > Pseudomonadati > Thermodesulfobacteriota > Desulfovibrionia > Desulfovibrionales > Desulfothermaceae > Desulfothermus > Desulfothermus okinawensis. The sequence continues at coordinate 64,763 of NZ_BAAIEW010000006.1, forward strand.
CAAAAGGACAAATGGCTGCATATAAGTATCCCAGAATAATAGAGTTCGTAGATGAACTACCTAAAAGTGGAGCAGGCAAGATACTTTGGAGGGTACTCCAGGAAAAAGAACAAAAGAAAAAACAATAGTAACTAGTTAAGAGGAGGGGGAGTTATGGGAGAAAAGGAATATTTTGAATTATTAAAGCAAAAATGGGCTAAGGTGTGGCCTCATCCATCCCTGCCAAAAGAGCCTGTGTATCCTTATTCCACCATACCAATTCATAGTTATCTGGAAAAGCACGCGGCTAACCAACCAGATAAGGATTTTATTATATATTATGGAAGAAGGATAACTTACAGAGAGATGGATGATCTTGGCAACAGGTTTGCCAATTATTTGCTTGAAAATGGCCTAAATAAGGGTGACAGGGTTGCCCTAATTTTACCCAATATGCCAGAATTTTATATTGGTTATTTTGGTACATTTAAGGCAGGTGGTGTGTGCGTATTTTTAAATCCCATGCTAAAACAGCTTGAACTGGAACATTTTTTCAGGGAATCCTCTCCAAAATTTATTTTGACCCTGGACGTTATGTATCCACAGGTTAAAGAAGCAGCAAAGAATACCTTAGACAAAGTGGATATAATCCTCATCAGTTTTCAGGACTTTTTACCTATTAGACCTGAAATTAACCTTCATCCATCCATGACCCTTGGCAGAAAGTTTACAGATAAATCATATCTGGTGGATATCCTTAAAGAAGTAGGGAACAAAAATCCCCAAGTATCTGTAGCCTTAGAAGATAAGGCAACCATGAATTTTACAGGTGGTACTACTGGTCTCCCAAAAGGGGTTTATCACAAACATGAAGACATAGTTTATACTGGAGCAGGAATATACACATATTACAATACACACATACTGGTTGAAGATTATAGTGATACTGAGATCAATTTTAAGGAGTTTTTGTCCTCTCTTTCAAAAAGTGAGGTGAATCTGGCCGTTATGCCCATTTTCTGGGTAGCAGGAAACAATGTGGGGGTGGTATGGCCATCAATTAGCGGGTCTACTGTTGTTTTGTTCACAAGATGGGACGCAGATAGTGTGCTTGAAGCCATAGCAAAATACAGGGTTACCAATATGTATGTTCCCTTTGATATGTATTGGGAGCTCCTACATAACCCCAGGATCAAGGAATATGATTTAAGATCCCTTAAGTGTTGTATGGGCTCCAGTTTTATTAAGGGACTGAGTAAGGAACTGAGGTCAAAATGGAGGGATTTAACTGGAACAATTCTCAGGGAAGCTGCTTATGGTCTAACTGAAACCCATACCTGTGATACATTTGTTGCAGGGTTTCATAAAGAGGATTTTGATATAGAAATGGCTGAAAAATATAAAGCTACCTTTTGTGGCCTCCCTATACCAGGGACATATGTAAAGATAGTTGACGAAAAGGGAAATATTGTGCCCTTTGGCGAGCATGGGGAAATCCTTATCAAATCTCCTGCTGTGGTAGATGGGTATATAAATAGACCAGAGGAGACAGAGGAGAGCTTTAAAGATGGTTGGCTCTGTACTGGAGATATTGGTATGTACGATGATAATGGTTTTTTGTATTATATCTCCAGAAAAAAGTACATGTTAAAGGTCTCTGGAATAAGCGTATATCCCACTCAAATTGAAAACATTATGTTAAACCATCCAGCCATTGAATTGGTGGCTGTAATTGGTGCAGAAGACCCCAAAAAAGGACAGGTCCCAATTGCCTTTGTTAAGTTGTTGGATGCATATAAAGATAAAATCAGTGAACAGGACCTGATTTTATGGTGTAAGAACAATATGGCCCCATATAATGTTCCAGAAAAAATAATTATTGAAAAAACACTGCCAACAACTCCCACAGGTAAAGTTATAAGGGAAGAATTGGTCAAAAAATATCAGGGAAAATAAATCATCTAACCCAGGTTTATAATTTTGATAAACTTGGATTAAACAAGTGTTGTCTTGAATGGTTACAATTGTAACCATATGATTGTTTTGATAACCAAAAAATGACAATTACTCTTTTGCGTAACTAGTTAATATAAAAAGTTTTATTGGTTTAAACTAAGATTATATAGTTGAAATTGTAACCGTAATAACAATTACCGAAGACTATTTATAGTTATTACACATAGTTATGGATGGCATGTTCATTGCTCATAGAAGGGTAAATTTATAATAGGAGGGTAATATGGCAGTTAAGACATTTGAAGACTATTTTAATAGGCTTAAAGATATGAGGCCCAATGTCTATATCAATGGCGAGAAGGTGGATAGGACTGATGAGAGGCTTCGTGCTGGGATAAATGTGATTAAAGAGACCTATGACTGTACAAATAATCCTGAGTTTGAGGATATTTGTGTCACCACATCTCACCTTACAGGGGAAAAAATAAGCAGGTTTTGTCATATCCATCAAAGTGCAGATGACCTTTTGAAAAAGCAGCTCATGACAAGGCTTTTGTGTCACAGGGTTGGTGGATGTATCCAGAGGTGTATGGGCATAGATGCAATGAATGCACTTTCTGTTGTGACCTATGAGATGGACAGGATGCTTGGCACAGATCATCATACAAGGTTCACAAATTATCTAAAGTATTTTCAGGAAAACGATCTGTGTGCAAATTGTGCCCAGACAGATGCAAAGGGGGACAGGTTGAAAAGGCCCCATGAGCAAAAAGACAGGGATATGTATTTACGTATAGTGGAGACCAGAGAGGATGGAATTGTTGTTAGGGGGGCAAAGCTCCACAACACCATTGCACCTTATGCTGATGAGATAATAGCCATACCAACCCGTTTTATGACTGATAAGGACAACGAGTATGCAGTGGCATTTGCCATACCTGCTGACACAGAGGGCGTAAAAATTGTGGCCAGATATGCATATCAGCATAAAAGAAAGCATCTTAAGGCACCAATTGCAGAGTTTGGTGATGCTGAATCTTTTACCATTTTTGATGATGTATTTGTGCCAAATGAAAGGGTATTTTTAAATGGACACGCAGATCCAAGGCAAACTCCATTTGCAGGATTTTTGGCACTGCTTTTTGCCCATTTTCACAGACATTCTTACACTGGATGCAAGCCAGCAATAAGTGAGGTATTAGCAAGTGCAACAGCCTTGGTTGCTGAATACAATGGGATTGAAAAAGAGTCCCATGTAAAAGAAAAATTATCACACTTAATAGGCACAGCAGAGCTTGTGTTTGCAGCAGGCCAGGCAAGTGCATATAGGGGAGAAAAATCACCATCTGGGACCTATATTCCAGATGAAATTTTGACAAACGTAGGTCGCAGGCTGGCAGGAGAAGAGATATACAATGAGTATAAGATCCTTGCAGATATTGCAGGTGGCCTTGCTGCAACCCTGCCTATGGAAGGGGATTTTTATGCAGACGAGACAAAGGACTTACTCAATAAATATATGGTGCGAAATCCCAATATATCTCCAGAAGATCAACATAGGTGTTTTAGATTTATTGAAAATGTTCTGGTCTCAGAATTTGCTGGACTTATGCAGGTGGCTGGTCTTCATGGCGGTGGTTCCCCTCAAATGGAGACTATTACCATGATGTCAAGATATGATGTTGAGTCCTTGAAGAGTATTGCAAAATATTTAGCTGGGATAGAGAAGAAACTTCCCAGATATGAAAGACCAACAGTGACCCCTGAGAAGATGCTGGAGAAATTCCGTAAGCTTTTTAAAGAAAAAAATAGATTATCATTTATTTAACCCTAGCATGTTAGCCCAAGTTTTGATAAACTTGGGCTAAGTTTATTAAGGTTTGTTTAACTTAATACTTTTACTTTCTGGAGGTGTTCATGTCTTCTCCTTGTGTATCCATTGTTAAATACAAACAACAGCCTTATGATTCATTAAAAGAGGCAATTGATTTAATAAATGGGCTTGATGGGTTTAAGTCACAGGACAAGATACTGATAAAGCCAAATTTAGTTGCCTGGGACTTTGATTTGCCTTTTCCCCCATTTGGAGTTGTGACAACTGCTGTTTTAATGGAGGCCCTAATTAGGATCCTCCATGATGCAGGTTATACCAATATCACCATTGGTGAGTCTCCCCTAAATGTGCACAAAAAGGATATGGGTCTGGCTATATACAAACAGATGGGTTTTGATAAACTAAAAGAGAGATATGGGGTAGAGCTTGTTGATTTTAATTTAGATGAGTTTGAAGATGTAAACTTTGGTGATTTTTCCCTCTCCATAGCCAAAAAGGCATATTATGCAGATAAGATTATAAATTTTCCTGTTCTTAAAACCCATAACCAGTCTGTAGTCTCACTTGGACTTAAGAACTTAAAGGGTTGTCTTAATAGAAAATCAAAGATGTTCTGCCATCATAAAGATTGGGATTTAAACCACATGTTTCCCCATATTATAGATAAACTCCCCATTGCCCTAACTATAATAGATGGTATCTTTGCCCTGGAAAAGGGGCCAGCACAAACAGGAAAGGCATATAGAAAGGATTTAATTATTGCGTCAAAGGATCCATTTGCATGTGACGCAGTTGGTGCTAAAATCTTGGGATATGATGTAGATGATGTTGAGCATCTTAAGTATTATGCAAAAAAATATAATGTTGACTATAAAATACAGGATATTGATATAAGAGGCGAGAAACTTGAAGATCATATTGAAACAATAGAATATGACTGGGAATGGACAGAAGACAATACAATGCCCAAAGGGTTTAAGGATAGGGGAATATCAGAAATTGCAATTAGAAAATATGACAATACCCTGTGTACTGGGTGTTCCATGATGTATAATCCAATGTTAATACTTGTTATGTCTGCGTTTACAGGTAAGCCTTTTAATAATATAGAAATTGTTTCTGGCAAAAAACAAATTGCTTCCAGAGGATATGATTATACGGTTTTATTTGGAAATTGTGCGTGTAAATTAAATAAAGATAATCCAGATATTAAAAATCCTATTTTAGTTAAGGGTTGTCCACCCAAATTTGAAACCATAATAGATGGCCTAAAAAGAGCTGGACTTGAGTGTGATTTTAATACCTATGTTGCCTATAGAAATTATATCTTTTCCAGGTACAAAAAAGAAGATGGATTTGATATGGATCTATATTGTGTAAAGTAACTTAGTAGGGGGCGATAAAAATGTATAAAATAACACCCTTGAAGCAAGCAGAAATCAGTGTCCCATTAGGTGTTGTGAATATGCTGCATGATATGCGTACATTAATAACTGGTCCTGTATATGTTTGGCTCATAGAAGGCAAAAATGAAAAAATTCTAGTGGATGCAGGTATGTCTGCCCCTCAAAATGGTCTTGTTCATGGCTTTCCAGCAAAAGGTGGGGGTGAAGAAGGGTTAAGGGAAGCTTTGGGGAAGGTAAATTTAAAACCTGAGGATGTGGATAAACTAATAATTACACACCTACACTTTGACCATATTGGAAACGTAAAACTTTTTCCAAATGCTAGGATTTATGTACAAAAAAAGGAATGGGAATCAGCCTTAAATCCACCGATACATTATAGAAGTATTTATGACAAAGAAGTTATCTTATCTTTAGAAAACATGGACCTGGTGTTAGTTGATGGAGATACAGAAATAATTGACGGAATAAAGTTAGTCCTTCTTCCAGGACATACAAAGGGTCTGCAGGGTGTTGTAGTTGATACAGAGAAAGGAAAATACCTTATAAGTTCTGACCAGTTTTATACCTATTTAAATATTTTTCCCCCAAAGGAAACGGTAGAATATAAGGATTTTAATGGGAAAACAATAGAAATTCCTCCTAGTGAGTTACCTTTTTTACCAGTGGGGTTACATGTTGACTTAAGTGAGTGGTACGATAGTTGTTTCAAAACATTAAGTTATGTTAAGAGAGAAAATATACTCCCAGGCCATGATCCATTCCTTGAAGGTAAAGTTTTTCCTTAACCTAATGGTATTTAAATGTTAGTACAAAAAATATAAAGAGGTGGATATGGGATTAAAGGATATTAAGAAGGTTTTAATTATTGGTGCTGGAACCATGGGACAGCAGATAGGTCTGCAGGTAGCTCTTTCTGGCTTTGATGTGGTTATCTATGATTTGAGTGAGAAGATTTTAGATAATGCTCAAAAAAGGATAATGGAGCTTGGGAGACAACTAATTGAAGTTAAAAAGATAAAAGAAGATGATCTGTATAAGGCATTGGAGAGGATATCAACATCCACAGATCCAGAAAAGGCATCTTTTGATGTGGATTTTGTAAGTGAATCTGTTCCAGAAGATCCCGCCTTAAAGGCAAAGGTATTTTCTGAATTTAATAATTACTGTAAAGAAGGTACTATTTTTACCACCAACACATCATCTTTGGTACCATCTATGTTTGCCAAAGAAACCGGGAGACCAGATAAATTTGCTGCTCTACATTTTCATGATATTCGTATAACTAATATTGTGGATGTGATGCCGCATCCTGATACTTCTAAAGAAACTATAGATACAATTGTGGATTTTGCACATGTCATAGGTCAAGAACCAATAGTTTTAAAGAAGGAAAATCCTGGATATGTATTTAATGCAATGCTTATGGAATGGTTAAAAGCAGCACTAACTTTGGCAGCCAATGAAATAGCAACTATAGAGGATATAGATAGGGCATGGCAAGGAGTAATGAATTATCCAACTGGACCATTTAGGATAATGGACAATATTGGACTGGATACAGTATATAAGGTGACAAAATATTGGGCTGATAAAACAAACCATAAACAATCAAAGAAAAATGCTATGTTTTTAAAACAGTATGTAGATAAAGGGAAATTGGGTGTTAAAACAGGGGAGGGGTTTTATTTATATAAAAAATAGGTCAGTATAATTAATTTCGGGTTGTCTTGTATCCTCGTGCCTTTCTTTAACCTATTTAGGGCGTTATTCAAAAAAATATATGTTTGGTATAACACCAATTACCAAATAAACATGTCTTCCCATACAATTTAGAGGCTTACTTGTCCCATGGTAATTGGCAGATATAGCCTTTATAACATACAAGCCTTGTGGCAATACAAAATTTTTTCTTTTTTCTATTTTTTCAAATTTTTCTTTATTAAGCTTTTCTATATTGTATGAGAAGTCATTGCCATCTAGCTTTTTATGATTTATCCTGTCAAATAGGATTAAATGGACATGACATGAGGCATTTGTATTATTTAGTTTATCCTGATTTTTAGTTTTTAGATATTTAGAGAGATTTTTATTTTTTATTTTTTTTAAATCAAATATTTTTTTGATTTTAAAATTTTTATAAATAAATTTATACTGATTTATACATTCATCTAAAAACTCTTTATAATCCATTATTTTAAATTTTTTTATCTCTTTATCACAATAAACTGGCTCAAATAAAATTTCCTGATAAACATAATCACAATCTTTAACATCATTTTTAGTCAGTATAATTTGATTTAATATATTAACTCTATCTATTTTTAAATTACCCTCAAATACCCATTTTAGTATGATTAGATTATCCTTTTCATAAATTTTTGTTTTATTGCTTAGCCACAGTCCACTTACTTCTATTTTCTTGATATTTTTTTCAACTCCTAAGGATTTAAATCCATCTTTAGTTTTTACTGAAAATCCATATGGTACTGCTGCGTGTTTAATTTTCATGCTATTATTAAAATAAAATTCATAGTTTTTACTGTGAATAGTTAATTTTATGTTTATATCTTTACAATATTTATTGTATCCAATCTCAAAATAAGAAACATGATCAGTTATATTGTACTCAAATAGACTTACATTACATTTGGATACCACTTTTGAATGTCTAAATATGAAAAATATAGTGACCGTTAAGATGAAAATAAGAATTATCTTGATAAAAATTTTCATATTTGCTTTTTAATTTGTCCACCCACTTGTGATTCTAAATGGGTTTTAAGGGTTATTTTATACTTTTTTATCAAGTAGGCACCTTTTTAATAATATGGAATTCTTTCTCATGTCAAAGGAATTTGTTGTTGCTTTTATCAGATAAATCATACATAATTAAAAAAATGGTTTTAGGATATATTTGTTTCCACAAACATTAAAGCTAAAAGGTCTTAACATGAAGGGCATAGATATAACAGACAACCCCTTAAACACAATATTAAACCCAAGGTCTATTGCATTTGTTGGTGCCTCATCTGATCTCTCTAAGCCAGGTGCACTGCATCTGCTATCCTTAATAGGCACATATCAGGGAAAGATATATCCTGTGCATCCAACGAAGAAAGAAGTTTTGGGACTTAAGGCATATAGTTCAATTAAGGAACTACCAGAGGTAGTTGACCTGCTGGTAGTTATGGTCCCAAACTCAGTTGTTCCAGAGTTACTTATTGAAGCAGGTGAAAAGGGTATAAAGCATGCAATAATCATTACTGCTGGGTATTCTGAAATGGGAGAGGCAGGTGATGCACTTCAAAAAGAGATAAATGATATTGCAAAGAGATATGGTATTAGATTCTTAGGTCCCAATTGTATTGGTGCAGTTAATCCAGAAAATGGCCTAAATACAACTTTTTTTGCCATAAAAAATAGTCCAGGTTATCTTGGAATTATATCCCAGAGTGGAAGTTTTATAACCCAGACACTCCACTATTTTTCAAAGATAGGGCTTAAGGTGAGTAAGGCAATAAGCGTTGGAAATCAAGCAAATATTGATCTTGTTGATTGTCTAGAATATTTGGGTAAAGATCCAAATACAAAGGCCATTACCCTTTATATTGAGGGAATAAAAAGGGTAAGGGATTTTTTAGATGTTGCAAGGAAAATAGTTCCTAAAAAGCCCATTATTGCAGTTTATGCAGGAGGTACAAAAGCAGGTGCCAGGGCATCAATCTCACATACTGCATCCCTTTCTGGAAAGGATGAATTATACAACGGACTTTTTAAACAAGCAGGGATCATCAGGGCAGAATCCATAATAGAGTTGTTTGATTTAGGCCTTGTGCTTTCAACACAGCCATATCTTGAGAACAATAGAATCTGTGTAATTACCAACTCTGGGGGGCCTGGGGCCTGTATAGCTGATCAATGTGAGAGACAGGGATTGGAAGTTCCTCAGTTAGGTGATGAAACTCAAAAGATTATCGCCCACATGACTCCATCTATTTCTGCCTTAAAAAATCCAATAGATATTACAATGAGTTTTGACTTTAAATTACTTGTGTACGATCTTCCAAAGGTAATTTTAGAAAGAGAAGATATAGGTGGAATTATTATTTACGGAATATTTGGCCCAATGCATATGAGGGATAAGATGAATAGTGTTAGAGATAAAGTAAAAAATATCCCAGAAGAGATGATATATTTTATGGAAAAATATTCAATTGAGGTATGTGAAAAATTAATTGAGCTGAAAAATAAAGTAAACAAACCAATAATTGTATCTTCTTTAACAGGAAATGAAGATCCTCCAATTAAATATTTACAAGACAGTGATATTCCTGTTTTGCTTGGAATGAAGAGGCCTGTTACCTGTATGAAAACATTATGGGAATATAATAAAATAAGATCACGTTTTTGAATGCGTAATTAAATAAAATAAGGATAATAATATGGGAAACTCTAACATATTATCTGAATATGAAAGTAAAAAAATATTAAAAGATGCAGGCATTAGAGTGTGTAGAGAAATTCTTGCAAAGGATTTTAGAGAAGCAACAGATGCAATTGCTCAAATTGGCTATCCAGTGGTGATTAAGGCATGTATGGAAGGTCTGGCACATAAATCTGAGGAGAATTTAGTCTTTTTAGATATAAGATCTAATGGAGAAGTGGAATCTGCATACAATTATATAAAATCCAAGGTACCAGATGCCAAAATCTTGATTCAAGAAATGGTAAATAACAAAAGGGAAGTGCTAGTTGGATTTTTGAGGGATCATATAATGGGATCGTGTGTATCCTTTGGTCTTGGTGGTATTTTTACTGAAGTACTAAAAGATGTTACCTTTAGATTGGCCCCAGTTGATGAAAAAGAGGCTTACATGATGTTAAATGATATAAGAGGGTCAAAAATATTGGAAAAAGTTAGGGGACTTCCTGAAGTTGATAAAAATTTACTTGCAGACATTATTGTAAAGATATCTGTGTTAGGTTCATCTAATGAGGACATTAAGGAAATAGACATAAACCCAATATGTTTTGATGAGAGTGGGATCCCTATTGCAGTGGATGCAACAGTTGTTTTAAAATGCTAAAGGGTTTAAATACATCCCTTTTGCTCATGTTAATTGATAAAAGAAGCCTCCTATTTGGGTTGGTCTTTATAATTTACTGATATCATTAGGAAAGTTATGTAAACAACGGATTTTTAATTGACTTTAACAATTATCTGAAATGGGAGTCAGATTGCTACCAGTTTCTAGATGAATCTCTTTCCCACCGTTTACGCAGCGATCAAATAAAGAGTTTCAATCATTATTCGCCTGTCTCCTTTTCCCTCCCATGAGTTTTAAGGCTGCATCAAGTTCAAAATCAAAAATGTTTGGACATCTGCCGAATATCAAACAAAGAACTTTCAAATCTTACTGAAGCTGATTCAGAATTGGTTGGCATCGTCTCATTTCAGAATCGCTTTTTAAGGCTAGCTGTTTTTACTTTCCAAAAATCATGAAATACATAAAACAACACTTCCCACTGCCAGAAAAGCTCCCTAAAACACCATCCATCAGGGGATGAAATTAGAGCAGCGGCGTCAGGTAATGCCAATGCTATCCTGGCTATTCGTTTCTTCGTTTTCTTATCTTTGTCCGCTTGAAACCGGTCAGATGCAGAAAATGATTGGGGTTCTCATCCTTGCGGTTCGTATAATAAAGGTCTCCCTGCGGTGTTTCCCATCGGTATCTGAAGGCATCGGTATCAAGCTCGACCTTACCTGTATGGGGGTTCACATACTCTTCCTGCCCCGTAAGAATGAGGAAGTTATCATTCATGATCTCTTCACGGTTGATGCGGCTTTTCAAGGCGATTTCACGGTCGATCTGCCGCATCCTGTCGTAAACTTTTATTGCTATATCGGCACGCGCCCTCTGCCCTTGCGCCTCCCTCATTACCCACTTCGGATTAAAACGGATTGAGAATCGCATGATATCCATTACCGGCTTCCATTTGTCGAACAATTCTGCAGGCGCCCGGAAAGAGAGTGTCCGCGTGTTTTTCCAGGTCATGGCCGCACGCATATCGACAATTCCGGTCACTATCACTTCACGGAACCGGATACCGTTTTCCGTATACTCGAAAATGCCTCCCGCCGCATCGCTCCGGAAAGCCATCTGCGGCATCCCGATCTGCGCAAAAAGGCTGTTCATGTAGGCTAGTCCTCGGTCGATCGCGCTTTTCTCACCCGGTAGGTGCCGAAGTTTCAGAATTTTCACCGCACGTGCTGAGGGATGGTGGTAGGCAAATAGTGCCTTGAGAAAGGCCGGAGCATCCATGATCGGCTTAACTTCAGCCCCCTGATAGCTGCTTCCCGGAGGAAAGAAACCTCCACCTATCCCCGCATGAGCATAGACGATATCAGGATATATGTGAAATTCCACCGTCCCCCTAACGTCACTTTTGAACACGAGATCGCATTTCGCATCGATCGCGTTCAGAGGTCCGCCCGCTTTAAGAGGATAGACCCTGAAGATGCCCCCTTCGCTGTGCCATCCCTTCGGAACGAGAATCGAAAACGCTTTTTCCTTTGGTTCATAGACCCGGGAAAAGACGATACCCTTGTAGCTTTTTGCATCCGCCGCATAGAAGAGTCCCATCAGAAATAGCAATATCGAAACGATCGGACCGCTGAATCCTCTCTTCATTAATATTTTCTCCTTATTAAGGAAATCCAACGTCCAAGGTCAGTTGCCGCCAAAGAGTGCAGACATTATACTAAAAAGTAATTTACCAGTTTATTTATCTCAGGATATAAGGGGGATATAAATAATAAACCTTATACCCCAGGAGATAATTTATGAAACACCACAGACAGATTAAAGAAATTTCTTTTAAAGGTAAAGATTTTTTCATAGGAATTGATGTACATAAAAAGACCTGGTATATTTCTATTAGGCACAATGGACTCCTTCTTAAATCTTTTGCTATGGATCCTGTACCTGAGACACTAGTTAGTTTATTAAATAAAAATTATCCCCATGCTAATTTTTTTGTAGTTTACGAAACTGGTAGATTTGGATTCTGGATCTATAGGAAATTTCAGGAATTGGGCATTAAATGTATGGTAGTAAGTCCTGCTGATATTCCTTCTACACATAAAAAAAGATAAAAAATCTGATAAAATTGATTCTCATAAACTGGCCAGGGAACTGGAAAACAATAACCTTAAACCTATATATGTACCACCACAAGAGGGTCAACATCTGAGATCCCTTGTGAGATTGTATCTAAATTACACTAAAAATATCACCAGGACCAAGAATCAAATAAAGGGTTTTTTAGATTATAATGACATTTAGATTACCAAGACATAGTTCTTCCTCGTCTAATAATTTCATTAATTATTTATATTCTATAACCATTGATAACGGACCTGGAGATAAAACTTTATATTCTCTTTTAGATACCCTGTGTTTTTTTAGAAAATAGCAAAACAACATTTTAAAAGAAATTATGTTACAGGCTCAATAAGCAGGCATGAAGGTATATCCTCGCGCCTGCTTATTTATTGTTATCTGGTAGTAAGCCATATTTTTTCATCTTTTTCCACAGGGTTACCCTTGAATATCCAAGCATCTTGGCGGCTTTGGTTCTATTTCCTCCTGATTCTTCAAGTGCCTTTAAAATTATCTGCTTTTCTTCCTGGCTTGAAGATTTCGGGGGAAATAGAGGTTTGGGTTTTATAACTTCCTGGGTTAACAGTGATGGCATCAGATGTTCTTTTGATATTACTGGACCATCACATACAACAAATGCGTATTCTATTACACTTCTAAGTTCTCTCACATTTCCTGGCCAGTTATAAGCGAAAAATATATCCATTACTTCCCGTGAGACACCATTTATCTGTTTTCCTGTTTTGAGACTATTTATGTTTAAAAAGTGTTCCACAATAAGAGGTATATCTTCTTTTCTTTCACGAAGAGGTGGAAGGAAAATAGGTATTACATTTATCCTGTAAAATAGGTCTTCCCTAAATTCTCCTTGTTCAACCAATTTTTTTAAATCCCTGTTGGTTGCACTGATAATCCTCACATCAATTGGTATAGGTGTACTGTCTCCAACCCTTTCAATGACTTTTTCTTCTAATACCCTAAGGAGCTTTACCTGCATGGCTTTTGGCATATCACCAATTTCGTCTAAAAATATGTCACCTTTTGATGCAAGTTCAAACCTTCCCTTTCTTGTCTTTACAGCACCAGTAAATGCACCCTTAACATGTCCAAAGAGCTCAGATTCAAATAAGGTCTCAGCAATAGCTGCACAGTTAACCTTTACAAAAGGCCCTTTTTTTCTATCACTTAAATTGTGGATGGCCTCGGCAACGAGTTCTTTACCTGTTCCTGATTCTCCATAGATAATAACCGGTGCATCTGATTTAGCAGCATTTTGAATCAATTGAAAAATCTGTTTCATCTTTGGAGAGGATCCAATTATTCCAAAGGAACTATTCTCCTTTCTTAGGACCTTTCTCAAATCTTGAATTTGCCTTTCTTTTTCCAATACCTCTGTTAAGTCTGTTAAAGTCTCAACTGCACCTAACACCTTGTTGTCTTCATCATATAAAAGGGTTGCATTTTTAAGAACCGGTATTCTCTTTCCATCTTTCCTTCTCAATACACACTTTCTTCTCTTGGTTTCCTTTTTTCTAAATAGTTCACACCAGTGACCATCTAAGCTATTCCTCATTCCAATGCAAATATCACAATCAAGGACCCTGCAACTCTTCCCAACAAGCTCGTCCCTAGAATACTGGACTATTTCTTCAAATGCCCTATTAACAGAAATTATTATCCCCTGAGGGCTTACAATCATTAAGCCTTCCTGCATGGTCTCCACGACTGCTTCCCAAAAATCCTTTACTTGATCCTTCATAATCAATGTTTACCTGTGTTAATAGTTGTTAATATTTTTTTTCGTTAGCGACGTTAACAAATGATTGAATTGTTGTAAAGGGTCTTTATAAAATTCAAATATTTCAGGGGTTAAAAGTTTTATTATTTTTGGCATATTATTTGATTATAAAAATACAAACAAATAATTTGGGAAATGGGATATGAAGATAAATCTGGATATCCATGACAGCTTTATAACCCCTATGAATCTCTTAAAAATAACCAAAAGGGTATATGAGTTAAACAAAGGGGATGAATTAGAGGTGGTAACCAATGATAAGATTACTGTGGATCAATTAAGAAAGATATTGGATTTATCTAAACTCTATGTAGAGACCAATTTTAATGGAAAGACTAACAGCTTCCATATAAGAATTAAAAAAAAATAGGAGGTGTAACTATGGCAGATCTAAACAACATCCAGGCACAGGCAACAGTTGATGCAAGGGGTAGTGCGTGTCCAGGACCACTGCTTGAGGCAAAAAAGGGTATTGGAAAGGTAAAGGTTGGAGAGATATTGGAAATATATTCCAGTGATCCAGGAACAAGGTCTGATCTCAAGGCTTGGGCTGATAAGGTTGGACACGAATACATGGGTTTTGTTGAGGCAGATGGTTATGACAAACATTATATTAAAAGAAATAAATAGGATCAAAAGCCATGTCCAGCTATAAAGGGAAAATACTGATTCTGGCTACAGAGGCCTGCGCCTATCCAGGAGCAAACGCAGTGGGCCAGGCCCACTCTTCTTACCCTGCAAATACTTATATTTTAAAAGTAAAAGCCCCAGTTATGTTTCCCGAACAGTTTTACCTTAAGTGTTTTGAAAAGGGTATAGATGGAATAATAATAATGTCTTGCGGGGAAGAGTGTCCCTATCCCGGGGCCTATCACGCACTGGCCAAAAAAATAGATAATGTATATCAAATGATGAAGGAAAAAGATATAGATATCAGAAGATTAAAACTAACTTCCATCTGCACTGTCTGTATCAGGCCCTTTTTAAAAGAAGTTAATGATATGAACAGAATAATTGAAGAACTAGGGCCAGTTAAAGTCCACTAACTCGTCCGGGCACCTGAAGGATAAGTGTGCATGCTTCCTCCTTTTAAAATATAAATCAGGTGTCCGGATAAAATCACAAATTTTATTATATATTTATTTTAGTCGCAATAATAAAGTGGGGGAAAATATGAGAGGCAATAATCTAAAATTTGATGCCATTGTAATTGGTGGCGGAATTGCGGGGCTGCAAGCGGCAATTGACCTTGGAGATCAGGGATATCAGGTTGCTATAGTTGAAAAAAATCCCTCAATTGGTGGAAACATGATAAGACTATCAAAGGTATTTCCCACCCTTGATTGTGCCAGTTGTATTACAACCCCAAAGATGGCCCAGGCAGCCCATCACAAAAATATAACACTCTTTACATATACTGAGGTAAAAAATGTATCAATTGAAAAAGACAAATATGTTGTCAAGGCGATTAAAAAACCCAGATTTGTTGATGAGGATAAATGTATTGGGTGCAGACAATGTGAAATAAATTGTCCTGTATTGGTCCCGGATCCTGAACAGGGAAATTTTGTTGCAAAAAAAGCAATATCCATCCCATTTTCAAATGCCATTCCACAAATTGCATATCTTGATCCCAATTGGTGCATGTTGTGTGGAAAATGCGCTAAAGTGTGTCCTAAAGATGCAGTGGACTATTTTCAAGAACCAATAGAGATGGAATTTGAATCTCTAGTGGTGATTATGGCAACAGGTTTTAAATTAACATCTATAGAAGATAAGAGACAATATGGTCAGGGAAAGCTAAAAAATGTAATAACTTCACTTCAAATGGAAAGACTACTTGCTCCCCATGGACCATATAACAGGGTGCTCAGGCCTTCAGATGGAAAAGAACCAGACTCCATTGCATTTATACAGTGTGCTGGATCCAGGGATAAATCAATGGGTATAGAATATTGTTCTAGAATTTGCTGTATGTATTCAATAAAGCAGGCTATGCTGCTCTCTGGTGCACTTCCCCTTGCTGACTTGACAATATATAACATGGATATTCGTGCATTTGGCAAGGGATATGAACAATTTTATCAAAATGCAATGGCAATGGGAATAGAGTTTGTGAGGGCAAAAGTGGCGTATCTTACACAGGGCGAAAATGATAAAGTAATTGTCCATTTTGAAGATCAAACAACAGGTGAAAAATCAGAGAGGGAACATGATCTTGTTGTCCTTGCCCTGGGGGTTGTTCCTGAACTTAACGATGTGCAGGGATTTGAAGGATTGTCCTGCGGATATGATAGTTTTATACACACCCTAAATCCAAATATAGATCCAACCATACTTGGAACAGAAGGCATATATGGTGCTGGTTGTTGTATAGGGCCAAAGGATATTGTGGATACCATTTCAGAGGCAGGAAACGCAGCCATGCAGGCTTCAATCTTTTTGCAAAAGAAAAAAGAATGAAAATAGGAGCAAACCTATGAGTGAGAAAAAAAATAACTCCCAGCCAAAAGTGGGTGTATATATTTGTTATTGCGGTGGTAATATATCTGATCATGTGGATGTTGAAAAGGTAAGGGAAAGGGTGGAAAAATTAGAAGATGTTGCAGTTGCCAGGACAAACATGTTTATGTGTTCAGACCCTGGTCAGGATATGATCATAGAAGATTTAAAGTCTGGCAGAATAAATAGAGTAGTGGTTGCCTCTTGTGCCCCTTCTCTTCACGAAACCACCTTTAAAGGCGCTATTATGCGTGCCGGGGCAAATCCCTATGTTTATGAGCATGCAAATATAAGAGAGCAGGTAAGCTGGGTCCATCATGGAAAAGAAGCCACTGATAAGGCTACAAAACTCGTTGCCGCAGCTGTAAAAAAGGCTGCACTTCTAAAGCCCCTTGAGCCCATCAAAGTTACCACTAAAAAGCACGTAACTGTGATTGGCGGTGGTTTTGCTGGGCTAAAAAGTGCAAGGGACCTTGCAAATAAGGGATTTAAAGTGGCTTTGCTTGAAAAAAGCCCATATTTAGGGGGACATGTTGCAAGATTAGACATACTATCACCTACAAATATTGAGGCAAAGAAAATAATTATTTCTCTAGTTAAAGAGGTCCTTAGTCACTCAAATATAGATGTTTATACCTGTGCAACTCTGGAGAATTTTTCAGGTTATATTGGGAATTTTAACCTAAGTGTTAATATAAAAAGACCAGACTACATGGACGAGAGCGTATTAAAGGACAAAATCCTGGATAATGCGTACTATGTGGACTTTAAGGGAATATATATTGAAAGTAACATTCAAAATAAAGATATACACATAGAAACCGGAGCAATAGTCCTTGCCACTGGTTTTAAGAGCTATGAGCCAAGGGCTGGTGAGTATGGATATAAAAATTTTAAGGAAGTTATCACCCTCCCAGAATTAATTCTTTTACTTTCTGAAAAGGCAGTATCGTCTGATGGATATTTAAAGATAAATGGAAGAAAAATTAGATCACTTGCCTTTATACACTGTGTTGGTAGCAGACAGATACCAGGTATAGACCAGGAAAAAGAAGATGGGACCTTAAATGAATACTGCTCAAGGGTATGTTGTTCAACCATTTTAAATTATGCAAATAAAATAAAGGCTCAATATCCAAATACCCAGGTGTACGACCTATACAGGGACATCAGAACATATGGTAGATTTCAGGAAGAACTATATACAAGGGCCTCAGAAAACAGGGTTAAATTTATTAGGTTTGAACCAGCAGAAAAGCCTCAGGTGGAAAAGGGCATATTAGATTATCCTCTTCTTATTAAAGTAAAGGATACACTTACTTTTAATGAAGAGCTAGGTATCCCGGTTGATTTAGTTGTGCTTGGGGTGGGGATGGAGCCAAAGCCAATTCCAGAAATTATAAATCTTTTAAAGGTCCCTATTGGAAATGATGGCTTTCTTCAGGAAGTTCATCCAAAATTGAGACCTGTTGAAACATCTGTAGATGGAGTGGTTTTAGCAGGTACAGCCCAGGCTCCAATGGACACATCAGAGGTGTCAAATAGTGCCTCATGTGCCTCTGTTAAAGTAAGTGCACTTTTAGGTAAGGGATATGTGGAAGTGGATCCTTTTATTGCTGAGGTGGATAAGGGAAAATGCAAGGGTCATGGTAAGTGTATTGAAGCTTGTCTCAGGGATGGGGCCCTTATTATGAAGGACGGTAAGGCCGAAGTTGTGCCCGCACTTTGTGCTGGTTGTGGTGCATGTGTGCCTGCATGTCCTGAAGGGGCCATCCAGATTGCTGGTTCAACATTGGAACAATATGAGGCAATGGTGGATATGATAGTAAATGATGAGATAATTCAAGATTAAAAGGACGATTTGCCATGATAGATAAAGAAAAACTAAAAAAACTTCGGGAAGATAGAAAAGATAGGATAAAAGAAGTTAGAGAGATGGTAAAAGAACAAAATAAGGTTAAGGACGCAATAAAAAACTCCCTTAAAGATGGACCAAAGATTGTACCAGAAATAGCCAGGGCAACTGGATATGAAATGGATACTGTAATGTGGTATATTGCTTCTCTAAAAAAATATGGGGAGGTGTTAGAAGGTGAGAAAGAGGGAGACTATTTTACCTATATTTTAGTTCAAGATATGGATATGGATTCAAATAAGGATAAACAGGGGGATAATTAGATGAGAATAATTAATCCACATTTAGATAAGGAACTCACAAAATATGGTATAGATAGTCAGAATATGTGTTTTAATTGCGGCACATGTTCTGCTATCTGTCCCCTTTTTGAAAATAGCTTTCCCAGGAGATTTATGCGTTATATTCAGATTGGAGCAGAAGATGAGATTTTAAAATCAAAAATGGAGCTTTTTAAGTGTCTGCACTGTGGGCTGTGCACATCTTCCTGTCCAAGGGGCGCAAATCCTGGGGAGGTCATGTTAGGTCTTAAAAGGTTTGTGCTAGAGAAAATGAGGAGGCAAATCCATGTTTAATCCCAAAGATATAATAGATGTTATGGCAAGAAATGTAATTAAGACCAAAAATCCCTTTGGTCTTAACGCAAAGAATTTAAATACCTGGTGGGAACTAGAAGATTTAAAAGAACAAGGGGAGTACCTCCTGTTTACTGGACTTATGTATCAAATGCTCCCATATATTGAGGTTGTCTCTTCAAAGATGGAACAGATGGAGGACAAAAAGATTTCAAGCTATACATCCCTTGGGAAATTTATTCCATCTACACTATCGTCTCTGGTCATGGACAAACTCATATCAAAAGACGAAAAAGAAATCTCCACAGAGGTTTTAAGGAGTATTGTGTGGTTACTCAAAAAATCTGATATTGACTTTTATTACAAACCTGAACTCGATATGTACAGTGGGATACTCCTATATGACCTTGGTGATCTAAGATATTTTAAAGAACATGCAAAATATGTTGCTAAGGTTCTAAAGGAAAACAAAGTTACAAAGATAATAACAGTAGATCCACATACAACATATGCACTTAAGGTCCTATATCCTAAATATATCCATATCTCTTTTGATGTTGTCACCTATCTTGAACTTCTAAATTTAGAAGGAGATGTGTCTAAAAAGGTTACCCTACATGATCCATGCTTTTATGGTAGGTATTTGGAAATTTCAGATTGTCCCAGGCGTCTATTAAAGGGAATAGGGGTAGAAGTTATGGATTTGCAGAGAAATGGAAAATTCACCCATTGTTGTGGTGGACCTGCTGAATCCTTGTCTCCAAAACTTGCAGATGAAATCAGAAAAAAAAGAATATCCCAGCTAAATGGAAACGGAAATACAATCATTACCATGTGCCCAATCTGTTATGCAAACCTTAAAAAAGAGACTTCTAATATTGAGGATATGGCTAATTTTCTAAAGGAAACATTATCTAACTAAAAACTCGTGGAGGAGAAGTTATGGAAAAAAAAGAAAAAATAGTCTACATCTTAACCTATGGGGGTGAAGATTCTGAGAGAGCAACACTTTTGTTTACCCTGGCAACTGGAGCCCTGGCCATGGACATTGATGCAACTGTACTTTTACAAGGAAATGCAGTGTTTTTGGCAAAAAAGGGTTATATAGAACATGTTAGGGCATGTGGCTTAAAGCCATTAAAGGAATTGATGGACAGCTTTTTAGAGATGGGAGGAAAACTCCTTGTATGTCAACCATGTATTAATGAAAGGAAAATAGGCACTGAGGATTTAATCGAAGGTGCCAAGCCAAGTGGTTCGGGAGAGATCACAAAAGAGATTTTAGAAGGTCACTCAACCTTGGTCTACTAAGCTTTCCATTTGTGTTACAGGCCGGCAAAGCCGGCCTATTCCCCTAATTCTTTTCAAGATGTTAATTCTATATAATTAATGTAAGATTTAATCACCGTGTATTGAGCTAATGTATTAAAAATTTTGTTTTAATTGACATTAATTATTTATTGGGTATATGGTTAATTTTGATTTTATAAAAAAGAAAAAAGTAATTAAAGGAGGGAAGAGATGAAACAGGGTGAAAAATTAGTTATTGTTGGTTGTAGTGGATCTGGAGGACCTGCTGCAATGTTATCTAGAAAGTTAATGCCAGATATTGATATTACTGTAGTTAGAAAGGAAAAATTTTTTATTGTGAGATGAGCCCTGCCACACGTTGTGGCCGGTCTGGCCGCAGGCGAATCCATTGTAGTTCCAGACAAGATGTTAAAAGATGCAGGTATTAATGTAGTTGTAGATGAAGTGACAAAAATAGATCCAGAAAAAAAAGAGGTTTATACTGCCGGGGGTAAGGGATTTCAATATGACAAACTATATTTAGCTACAGGATCTAGGCCATTTATACCACCCATTGAAGGAAAGGATTTAGAAGGTGTGGTGAGTCTCCGTGGACTTGGTGATGCTGAAAAAATAAAGACATTCCTTTCTGAAAAACAGCCTGAAAACATAGTGTTTATTGGTGCTGGATTTATTTCCATGGAAATTGCCTCTCTTCTTATGGAAAACATGCCTGGTAAGTTTAACATAAGCATTGTTGAACTCATGGATCGCCCACTTCCCCTTATGCTTGATAAGGACATGGCTGATTTGGTTACTGAATACCTAACAGAAAAGGGATTAAATATTCTAACTGGTGAAAAAGTAGAAAAGATACTTGGTAACAATGGTAAGGTATCAGGTGTTGCTCTAGAATCAGGGAAAAAATTGGATGCAGACATGGTATTTGTAAATGTGGGAGTTAGACCCAATATTGAACTAGCCCAGGAGATAGGTTTGGAAATGGGTAAATTTGGGATAAAGGTAAATCAATATCAAGAGACCTCTAATCCAGACATCCTGGCAGGTGGTGACTGTGTGGAAAAGATCAATTTTATAACAAAGAAACCTACTGGTGGAAGATTGAGGGGGCCTGCAGTAATGCAGGGACGAGTGGCTGCAAAGCGTCTTGCTGGATTCAATATAGGGTTTCCAGGAGTAGTGGACGCTGGGGGTTGTAAGCTTTTTGATATGACTATCACAGCTACAGGTCTTAGTGAGACAAATGCTGCAAGGGAAGGATTTGAGACCGTGTGTGCCACAGTTGATTCAAGGAGCAAACATAAGATGATTCCAGGAATGAAGCCCTGGAGGATTAAGCTTATATTTGACAGAAAGACTCAAAGATTACTAGGAGGACAAATTGTAAGCCATGCAATCCCGCCAGCAAGGGAAATAGATGCCATTACTGCATTTATCCTTGGTGGTAAGACCATCTCTGACTTAACAACTTTTACCTCTGCCTGTAATCCAGACATATCCTCTGAACCAAGCGCAGAGCCCATCACCATTGCAGCAGAACAGGCATTGCAAAAATTAAAAAAATCATAATTGAAAATAACTTATCTACTTCCTAACCCGAGTTTATCATTTTGATAAACTCGGGTTAATCCAGAAATTTAAATAAAAAAAGGATAAAAAAGGCCGGATGTGCCGGCCCTAAATTTTTCAGACAATTCCCAGTTTTTTAAGGGTTTCTTTTTTAGGAACTCCATTTTCATCATATCCCCTAATCTTATAGTAGTCCTTTAGCATCTTATCTAAAGGAATCTTTGGGGATTTTCCTAGATCTTTTAAAAGCTCATTTAAAAATCTTGGTGGCAATGTATCGTGATCTTTATTTATACCTTCTCTGCAGTTTAAATGTCTCTCCAGAATGTGTATTCTGTCCCCAGCCATTAAAAACTCTTTTCTACTAAGATCTGTGCCCACCACAGAAGACCAAAAATCCCTATATATTCCAAAATCAATCAAAGGAATTGCAATATCTGGCATATATTGCATTGTGAGTTTTAAATTTATATTTGGAGTATATTTAGATATTGGAGGTTCTAAGATATATGCAAACATTGTAAATTGACATAGTTGCAGAGAATTTATTACTGCTGTTAAGGATTCAAAAAATTTTACATATTTTGCCTTTGCCTTATGGGTAAATGGATTTAAAAGATCAAAGTATACATCCTGAGCTACTAAAAATGCAGACAGATGACATCCACCTCTATTTGCCACTGCATAATTAAGTGCCTGGCCAAATGAACCCCGTGGATCATATCCTGCTACCTCTAATCCCTTTACATGGATTGCAAATTCAGATCCACCATATTTTTCACTAAGGTATTTAACACCATTACCAAGCTCCTTGCCAAGTCCTCGGGCAAGTCCAATATCTTCTATAATCTCTTTTATGTTTTCCTTTGATCCAAATCTTATTTTAGGATCAATAATATTTTTTTCACCTGCTTCCATATACCAGGCAAGTACTCCCCCAAGAGATATAGTATCCAGCCCCAGATCACCTGCTATTTCATTTAATTCAGCGATAAATTCCCTATCAAATATCTCCAAATTTGAACCCAGTAAGGCTACTGTTTCATATTCTGGAACCACCTTTGTTTTTCCCTTAAATACACCTTTTTGCCCACATAAAATCGCACAGGATTTGCAGGTATGAGGTTTTGCAAGGTGCATATCTCTAAATTCTTCTCCTGAAATATTGTATGCCCTTTGGTCTCGTCCCCTTTGGAAATTTCTCACAGGAAGTATTCCTGCCATGTTATTTAAAATCAAATTGGCCCTGGTTCCAAAATTTCGATATAGATAAGAGGTTACTTCGTTTCTGTTTATATATTTTATGGCCTTTTTCTTTGTTTTTTCAAAAAGTCTTTGATTTTTAGGCAGGATATTATATTTCTTTCCCCTGGCAACAATGGCCTTTATGTTTTTTGACCCCAAGACTGCTCCAAGTCCCCCTCTGCCAAGAAATCTGTCTGCGGACCTGATATTTGCTATTCTAACAACTTTTTCTCCTGCTGGTCCGATTGTCAACTCCCCTGCATTTTTTAAATCCAATTTTCTTCTAACTTCATTGGTTCCCATCATTGAAAGACCATTTGCAGGTAGAAATTTTACTCCCTCATGATCAATTTCCAGGACAGTTAGTTCTTTTGCCTTTCCTTTAATTATCAGTCCATCCCATCCGGCAGTTTTTAAGTAAAAACCAAAGGGACCACCACATGAGGAAGTGGAGACAATCCCTGTTAATGGGGATTTTGTTATGGCATGGAATCGATTTGAACAAGGGGCCTTTGTCCCCATCATGACACCTGGCATAAATATAATAATATTCTCAGGAGAGAGTGGGTCTATACCAGGTTGTAATCTATCATATAGGAGTTTTAACCCAAGTCCCTTTGCTCCTAAATACATCTTTCTTTCCTCGTGGGATATCATATATATATCAAATGTGGATCTGGTTAAATCCACCTCTAGCACTTTATTGCTGGTTCCAATTATAGTTTGCATACATCTTCCCCTAATTATAAGCCTTTTTTAAAATTTTCATTGCCTCATCAAATGACATTTCCTTTGGATTAAATATAATTGAAGGATCATCTATTGCCAGTTTTGCAATTTCAGGAAGTTTATCTTCGCTTACCCCAGCTTCTTTCAATGTCCTTGGTAAGTTGCATAACTGATACAATTTATCCTTTAATTCCCTAACTATTTCAATTGATTTAATAGCACGCTTTTCTTTAGGAGTGCTGACGTATTCTTCTTCTCCCCCAAGGTAGAGCAAGAGTTCTGCCAATTCTTTTTCATTTTTTTCAAGATTGAATTCCATGCCAAAAGGAAGAAAAATGGACATGGCTACTCCATGGGGCACGTGGGCAACAGATCCTGTTGCATGACCCAATGAATGTACCATTCCAACCATTGAATTGGAAAAGGCTATCCCCGCCATAGTGGCTGCATTTGCCATGGCTAGCCGGGCATCTTTGTTCTTTCCATTTTTTACAGCTTCAATTAGATTTTCTCTAATAAGCCTTATAGCTGATATCGCATATCCATCACTAAGGGGATTTTTCTGAATACAATAAAATGCCTCCACAGCATGTGTTAGG
Organism: Desulfothermus okinawensis JCM 13304; assembly: GCF_054654515.1. Taxonomy (NCBI): domain Bacteria; kingdom Pseudomonadati; phylum Thermodesulfobacteriota; class Desulfovibrionia; order Desulfovibrionales; family Desulfothermaceae; genus Desulfothermus; species Desulfothermus okinawensis. Next base: position 89,347 of record NZ_BAAIEW010000006.1, read on the forward strand.
GCATCCATTCCTGTTGCAGCAGTAATATGGGGTGGCAAGGATAAGGTCATTCTAGGGTCTAAAATGGCTATTTGGGGAAGTAGGAAATAAGATGTAAAAGCCATTTTGACTCCATTATCTTCATTGTATATAACAGCTACTAATGTTACTTCTGATCCTGTACCTGATGTTGTTGGAATAACAACAAATGGTTTTAAAGGTTTTTTTATTCTCTCTGCTCCTACAAATTGCATGAGATCATCTGTATCCTCTGATACAACTATATTAACTCCCTTTGCTGTATCGATAGCAGAACCACCACCAATTGCTATAATACCATCACACTTATTTTTTCTAAAAATTGCAGCCGCTTCATTTACAATCCTATTTGATGAATCAGGTGGGACTTCATCATAAATTGGAGGTGCATCCATGTTATATTCTTTGAACACTTCTTTAACCAGATCAATAATACCCGCTAAAACTATACCTTTATCAGTAATAACAAGAGGTCTTGAAACCCCCATTTGACTCAATTCATAAGGTAAGTTGTCCAATGCCTTGTTACCAGATATTATTTTTACTGGACAATAAAATTCATAGTATGATGGAATCATCTTGACTTTCTCCTTTTGTTTTTTTGTTATATTATAATCCCAATGGTATTCCGAGTAGGTACAAATACATCATTCTATAGAATCTTTCATATTTCATTTCAGGAATTTCCTTTAAAAGCTTTCTGCAGATAAAATCTGGGTAAAGATAAGGTATTAATACATTTAAACAGCGATTAAAAGATACTGCTTTGGCCAGGTCACCAATTACATTCATTCTGTGCTGTGCAAAACCCTCAGCAACCCCAACTTGTGGAGTCATCAGTAAAAATGCACAGGTGAGATTTTTAAAGTTGATATTTAAATCAGCCTCTTTTAATTTTGAGCCCATATAAAGCAACCTTCCATTTTCCTTCTTCCAGCCAACACAAGGACCAGATGGAAGTACGTTCATTTTTATTGAAAATCCTTCATCCCAGCTGGCTACCTCTCGTCTGATCCGTGATTCAAATTTAGATGCGCTGGCTAAAGACCTACCTAAAATAAAAAATACTGTCTTTATGGTAAGTTTTTTGAAATATTTAGTCCCAGGAAATACTATAGTGGCAATCTTTTGCATCAACATCCCCCTTTACTTACTTGTCGTTAATTTTGCAAATGAATATACCTTAAAGGGTAAAAAAGATCAAGGTAGTGTAAAAATATTATAGTCTATTTATTTGTTGAAATGGAATGACAAAATAGTTATTTTAAAGAGACATTTTAAAATATGGAGTAGATTGTGAAACAAATTAGTTGGTTAAAGGTATTTTTGATTGTTTTTTCATTGATTGTCCTTCAACTGAAGGTATATGGGTACGAGCTTTCCTCAGCACAAATTTGTGAGGACATAGTAAATGGTCAGCCTAAATATATGAGTTTGGTATTTTCTTCATCCATAAAAAAAATTTATTGTTATAGCTCATTTAATAATATCTCAAAGGAAGGTTTTATATATCATCTTTGGTATTTTAAAGATAAATTGGTATCAAAGGTGAAATTAAAGCTTAAACCACCTGTTTGGGCCACCTTTAGCAGGATATACATAAGGGACTCTGATATTGGCCCTTGGAGAGTTGATATAGTAGATGAAAATGGTAGTGTAATTTATACGTTACGATTTAGCGTGGTTGAATAAGATGAAAGATTTATTTAATGTTATATTATCTACCATTACTATAAAAGATCTTTTAGATATTTTGATAAATAGCTATATATTGTTTAGAATTTATGTACTATTTTATGGAACTGCAATTTTTAGGGCATTAATTGGTCTAGTATTACTTCTTATTTGTCAGAGAATTTCTTCATATGCCGGTTTGGTGATGACAAGTTACATAATTCAAGGTATTATTACTGTTGCTTTATTTGTTATAATCATTGGATTTAGACATGAATTAAGGGGTATATTACAGACAAAAAATATTGGTGATATATTTTGGAGAATTAGGATAAGGCGTGTTGAGAAATCAAATTTTTTTGATCTTATAGAAAGTGTATTTTCTTTATCTGAGAAAAAAGTAGGTGCATTGATTGTAATTCCAGGAAAAAACAGTGTGAATCCCTTTATAGCAGGAGGAACTAGACTTGATGCACTAATAAGCCAGGAATTAATAGAAAGCATATTCATGTCAAAGGGGCCTTTACATGATGGAGCCATTGTATTGGAAGGAGGTAAAATAAAGAGGGCTGGAGTTGTATTGCCTTTAACAGAAAAAGAAGATCTTCCTGCCTATTATGGTACTAGACATAGAGCTGCACTTGGACTTAGTGAAGTTTGTGATGCTTTGGTGATTGTAGTGTCAGAAGAAAGGGGAAGTGTATCCATTGCAATTGGAGGAGAAATCTTTCAAATTTACGACAAAAAGGACTTGGATTTAATATTAAATAGTCACCTAGGTGATACTGCCAAAAATAAGCTGAGTAAAGATTATGTCTCGTACACATTTGCTGCCCTTATTTGTTTTTTTATTATTAGTGGGGTTTGGTTTACTTTTACCAGAGGACAAACATCATTTGCATCACTTAGTGTTCCAGTGGAGATCATGAAAAAATCATCAGATATTGATATAGTCAGTACTTCTCCAAACAGTGTGAAATTAACATTGAGTGGGCCCAGGGTTATTCTTCGTTCCATTAATGAAAATGATATCGATTTATATGTTAGGGTAAAAGATCAAGAACCTGGCACGTATTTATACGATATTACAGAAAAAAATGTCTCTCTACCACCTGGTATAAAGATAGTTAAATTAAATCCTTCAAGGATTAAAATAAAATTGGACAAGATAATAACCAAGGAATTGCCTGTCCAGGTGGACTGGGTGGGTAAGCTCAAAAAAGATATATTGATAACTAATGTCAAAGTGATCCCTGCCAAAGTTCATGTTATAGGGCCAAAAAGTTTTCTAGATTCAATTTCAACTATTTATACAGAAAAAGTACCTGTTGATAACATAGGTAAATCAGGGGAAATAAGTGTGGGACTGAAGCTAGATCCTGCCTTAAAGATAAAGGATCAGATATACAAAGTGAAGGTGGAATATGTAGTGGAAAAAAGGGATTAGGATTTGGATATTAGTCCCATTTTTTTAAGAAGGGGTAATGGATCTATTAAGTGTCTATTAAACCAATCAATATGAGAGTTTTCTCCAAAGCTTAATGCAAGTATTTCTGAAAAATGAAAAACAGGAATTCTATCTTTTATAGTAGATCTCATCTCCAAAGTTAGATGACACATTGAACATGCAGTTACAATGCATTGAGCATTTGAATTTACAGCATTTTTAAATATATTGTTTATTACTTTTGTTATCTCAAGAGGTTTTACAGCAGCCAAAAAGGTTCCACAACATTTTGTCCTATCAGACCAAATAATACTCCTTCCTCCTAACACTTGTATAATAGATTCAATTAAAGTGGGTTCGAACAGCTCTTCTCTTAATTTTGGTGGAATATTTTTCATGCATCCATAATATGGAGCCACAATTAATCCATTTAGTGGGATTTTAGGGTTAATCTTATGTTTATGTTCATTTAAAAACTCAAGTATATGGACAAGTCTTAATCTATGGGGAAAAGGAACTTTAAAATCCTTTTCAAACTTGTCGACTTTTTTGGGATCTTGTTTAGTAATTGTATGCGCATATTTTAATCTTAAGAAGCAAGAGGGACAGGCAATTAGCATTTCTTTTTTTTCATATGCAAGGGCTATATTTCTCAATGCCAATTGAATAGCAATCTCTAAATTAATGGAGTGTGCCGAAGATGTTCCGCAGCAGTTCCATCCATCTAACTCTTTTAAATATACGCCTATTTTATTGTAAACAATTTTAAGGGATGCATAATTTTCTTGTGCAGAAGTAGTTAGAGAACATCCAGGAAAGAAAGTTACTTGGTATAGATTATTTATCTTCATCATTATAGTTATTAAATATTTTTTTTATTTCATTTATATGATCAAAATTTGGAGGACTTAAATGGATTTTCCTTTTTAAAAACATTTTCAAACCCGTTCCCACGTCAGTAAAAAAATCAAGATTTTTTAATTTAAAGTTAAACATTATTTCCAATTTGTGGGTCTTGCCATATTTTTTTATGGAATTTAATACTTCTTGGTGAAATTCAAATATTTTAGGTTCTGGTATATTTAAATTATTTTCTATGATATACTCTTTAATAATATCAAAAAATGTTGGTATATCAATGGACATAGGACACACAAAAGAGCAACTATTGCATCCAACACATATCCATGGAGTTTTTGAGGACAATATTTTATCTATAGATCCAATTTGAGCATATCTAATAACAATATGAGGTGGATAGTCCATAATATTGACAAAAGGACATCCATTTGAACAGCTGACACATTGCATACAGCTATATATATTGATGCCATATTTTTTTATTTTATTTATTAAATTAGTATACATAGGCCATAAGATTTAATCAATTATAAATTATAATCAATCTATAAAATACTTATCCTATTTTTAGATTTTTTTCAAATGAAATTATTTTATCAACAGGACTACGTCAAAGTCGTCAATCATCTAAAAATATCAACATGATAATTTTTTGCTGTCCTTTTTTACCTGACTGAGATATAATTTTTTTATGTTGTTGAAACATGGAAAGATAAAAGTTTCAAGGCTGCCTTTAGCAATTCGTATAATACGTAAGGAAGAGATGTCGAGATGGCAGTCATTGATGAACCGGTATCATTATCAGAGTTTGTCAATAAAGATGTCGCCAAAAGCCATACCATTTTTTCCATCAAGCAGCCTTTTTACATTGTTGTTCATTAACTGGATTAAGGTCTACTGTAAGGACTGGATCCCAGTTGCGAATATTTGCAGACCAGCGCTCTGGATGTTTGGACCGGGCCTTTTTGTAAACCTCTTTACGCCTTGCTAACCCAAGTTTATCAAAATTTTTGATAACATATTGTAATAATTGTAATTTATTTTTTATTTTCCCACTACAAATTTTCTAACTAACTGATTTTTATTACTCTTTTTAGAGGTTTTAGTGGTATATCTAAGGCATTAAGTATCTTTATGTGATATGGCTCTGGTTCTGATGTCTGTCTTAAATGAACTACCTTTTTTTGTTTAGTTTTCATGGTGGTTGTTACTCTCACCAGGGTCCTTAAATTTTCTCTTATGTGAAAATTTTCATTGTAAATTGACCCACCTAATGATAAATAAACCTCCTATAATATATAGATATAGGAGGGAAGAGAGGTGATAAGCATGGAAGACTGGGTAACTATTAGGAATTTAAAGAAAAAGCGTCCTGATTTGGGCACGAGGGGCACTTGTCAAGAATTTTGTGTAAAGGCATATAAATTCTCCAAGGAGTAATCATCGGTTTCAAAAGTTTTATAGAAGATAGAGTA
>NZ_BAAIEW010000007.1:0-92658 GCF_054654515.1 Desulfothermus okinawensis JCM 13304
CTGTCAAAGTCGGGAAATATAGGTCAAAAACCTTGGCCCCCTTTACAGCTTTTTTCTTCATTTGCTCTAGAAAAAGATCAACGGTCTTGACTGTAAGTCTTAGCAGCGGCATAACTTCCGCAAAGCTCCTCAGATAATTCTTTGTTTCTTCTGAGGTTACTCCCCTTCGGGTTAGCACTGCTGTCAACTCTATTAAATTCTGTTGAGTAAGCACAGCAGATTGCTCCTCCACCAACATGGCTAAATTGTCCCTTGCCTCTTCATGAAATGGATTGTCCTTGTTTAAAAAATAAAATAGAACATTGGTATCAATACCGACCTTCATAAATCTCCTCTCGAGTGATGGAATTCTTGCCTAGTGAGAGTCTCGGCAGTTTTCGTATTTTTTCAGCCGCGCTTTTTTTGATTTTCTCTCCCAGGTATCTCTCTAAGGCTTCATCTAGCAGTTGTGTTAACGGCTTGTTTTCTTCTTTGCTGAGTCTGCGAAGGGTTTCCCATATTTCCTCTTTTACCCTTATTGATTTTACTATTGTGCTCATAAGATCCTCCAGAAAATTTACATGTAAGCTTACACAATTTTAAGCTCTTCCCCCAAAAAATCAAGGCCTGAGACCGCTATCTGTGTATGTTATCTGTGTCTGTGGTTTGTGTATGTTAAAAGAGAAAATTCTTTTACAAAGAAAGATATGGAGACCTGCCCCTATCGAGCATTATTCGCCTGCCCCTTTTTTGTCCGTGATTAGTGATTAGTGAGAAGGGGTAGAAGGGAGAAGGATGAAGGCTATCTTGAACGTTGAACTTTGAACCCTTCTATCTTCTACCTTACCCAATCAATAATTGGAGCTAAAGAAATAGGCAGATAATGGAATAAGCAGATTTCTTAAAATGGTGCCTCATCTATCCCGCTGGCTTCAGATGGAAATGCAGGTCCCAAATCTTCCTCTTCTGAAAATGGGTCATTGGCTGTTGTTTCTTTAGATTGTTCAGTCTCCTGGACTACAGATTGTGACTCCAGGAAAACCACCCTCTGTGCCCTAATTTCAGTAGTATACCTATCCTGTCCCTGGTTGTCTGTCCACTTTCTGGTTTGCAGGGAACCTTCTACCAACACAAGTCTTCCTTTACTTAAGTAATTTGCAACACTTTCTGCCTGCTTTGCCCATACAACGATTCTATGCCACTCTGTTTTTTCCTGCCTATTTCCATCCTTGTCCACATAGGTCTCACTCGTAGCCAGGGGAAAATTGGCCACTGGGGTGCCAGATGTTGTGTATCTTAATTCTGGATCCTTTCCAAGTCTGCCAATAAGAATAACTTTATTGTAACTTCCTGCCATTAATCTTTCTCCTTTTTTAAATTTTTTATGAGTTCTTTCTGTATAGTTACACAGAGCTTATCCAGGGTATATTCTTGTTTTCTTGTTAGGTTCAAAAACTCACAACACACAATGTGCTCCTTATGTATTCTTTTGATCTGAGCACGTATGTCTTTTAATACAAAGTTTCTCCTGAATACTATAGACATGTAGATTATGTCATTTATACGGAAACTATCGGTGTATTCCTGTGCAAAAAAGGCAACTCCATAGGTACTAATATCTTTTACATGGAACAATTTTTTCCCTCTATCTTCCAATGTTACTATTATATTTAAATCTTTGTGATAGACCCTATAACATCTCCTTTTACCAATTTCCCCTTTAAAAATTAAGGTTAGATTTTCTAGTTCCATTATTGTACTTCTCTCTCCAATACGATTTCAACCCTTCTGTTCTTTTGTCTATTTTCAGGAGATATATTGGGAACAATGGGTCTTGTATCAGCAAGGCCAGTTGCAGTCATACGATCAGGATCTATACCCAGGGCCAGAAAGTATCTAAGTACATTTAATGCCCTGAGGGCTGAAATTTCCCAGTTATCCTTAAAACGGGAATTTTTTGGCACGGGGGTATCATCTGTATGTCCAATAATATTTATTCTTTCATTGGGATGCATTATTAAGAAATCTCTGATTTTTTTTAGAATTTCCTTTCCCCTGGGTGAAAGTGTTACCTTTCCAGGTGGAAAAAGTACGTCTCCGCCTATGGCTATTATTATTTTTCCTTTATCAAATTTAGCGCCAACTACTCCTTCTATTCCCTTCCTGGTATAATAGTAGTTAAAATCAGAGAATATCTGCCTTTGTTGCTTTATGATCTCATGTTTTAGTTTGGCCTCCTGCAAAAGCACCCCTTCTTCTTCACTGAGATTTACCTTTACGCTTGCTATCTTTGCGTTACCTCCTCCAATAAGAGCCTTTTTTACTGACATCAAATAGGTATTAAATATTTTTTTATCAACAGAGGAAAATGAATACATGAGAATAAAAAAAGTTAATAATAACATAGACATATCAGCAAATGTCTGGAGCCATGTCCCCTGGGATTCTTCATTTGATAATTGGTCAATCTCTGTGTGGAGTTTGTTTTTATCTTTCATATTTGCGTTCCTTTGGTGGTACAAAGGAAGACAATTTTTCGTATACAAACCTTGGGTTGTTATTTTGCAAAATACACTTTGCACCTTCAAATATTATTTGTAGGTGAAGGACCTCTTGTGTTGTCCTGCTCTTCAATTTGCCAGCAACGGGTAAAAAGACCAGGTTTGATAAAACTGAACCGTAGAATGTAGTTAAAATAGCCACTGCCATTGCAGGACCTATGGCATCAGGGTTTTTTAAAGAAGCCAGCATCTGGACAAGTCCAATTAAGGTCCCCACCATTCCAAAGGCCGGTGCATAGTTTGCCATTGTTCTAAAGACCTCTTGTATAAGAAAATGTCTTTGTTTTAAAGAGGTTATTTCAATGTATAAGGTCTCTTCAATTAGTTCTGTATCTGCATTGTCTGCAATAAGTTGACACGTCTTTTTTAAGATGTTGTTATCTGTTTCTATATTTTCTAAGGCAAGCAGCCCTTCCCTTCTGGAAATATCTGCTATTCTAACCATCAAGTTTACTACCTCATTGGCACTCAATTTTTTTGTTACAAATATCTTTAGTGCAGCTTTGATGGAGTTATATATCTCTGGCACAGGGAAAGTTATACAGGTGGCTGAAAAGGTGCCTCCCAAAACTATCATCAGGCCAGGTATGTTGAGAAATACATCGTATTGGCCACCTAAAATAATGGCACCGATGAGCAAGGAAAATCCGATTATGAGTCCAAAAAAGGTTGCAATGTCCATGGGTTTATAGCTATTAGGAAGAACGAATATATTTTTTTATTTGTATAATGAGGAGAGTGGACATGTCAAAGGAAATATTAAAAAAAATAAAACAGGCCAGGGATTCAATAGAAGATATACTCAAAAAAAACGAAAATTATGACGTACACAAGGCACCATTTTCTATAGGGATAGTGCTAGGTACTGGCTTAGGGGACATTGCAGATGAATTGGATGGAAAGATAGAAATTCTATACAAAGATATTCCCAATTTTCCTGTGTCCACTGTGGACACCCACAGGGGAAAGATGATTTTTGGAAATATTTCAAATAAAAATATAGTTGTGTTGCAGGGAAGGGTCCATTTATATGAGGGATACAGTGCACAGGATGTATGTTTTGGAGTGAGACTCCTTGGGCTCCTTGGAGTCAAGACCATTATTTTGACCAATGCTGCAGGTGCCATAAATCCTCATTTTAAGGAAGGGAATATAATGGTTATTTGTGACCATATAAATTTTCAGGGTACAAATCCCCTGGTGGGGCCTAATATTGATGAGTTAGGCGAAAGATTCCCTGATATGTCCTGTGTATATGACAGGGAATTAGTGGAATTGTCCCTGGACGTGGGTACTGAGCTTGGAATGAGGCTGGAGAGGGGTGTATATGTATCAGTCTTAGGTCCAAGTTTAGAGACTCCTGCTGAGACCAGGGCCCTTAAGAGACTAGGTGGTGATGCTGTTGGAATGTCCACTGTAATGGAGGCTATAGCTGCTAGACATATGGGGCTAAAGGTGTTAGGTCTTTCTTGTTTGACCAATAAAAATTTACCAGATTGTATGAAAGAGACTTCCTTTGAATATGTTGTAAAACAGGCAAGTAAGGCTTCAGAAAATTTGAAGAGTCTTTTGATTGAGATGGTTAAAAGAATATAAGAATCCAATAGAGATAGGAGATGTAATATGAAGGACTATAAGGATACCTTAAATCTGCCCAGGACAAAGTTTCCAATGAAGGCTAATTTGCCCAAAAATGAACCTAAGATGTTAGAATTTTGGAATGAAATCAATGCATATGAAAAAATGGTTCAAAGTAGTGATAAAGATAAAACTTTTATTCTCCATGATGGTCCCCCCTATGCCAATGGGAATATCCATCTAGGAACTGCAATGAATAAGATTTTAAAGGATATTATTGTTAAGTACCACAATTTAAAGGGTGAAAAGGCTGAGTTTGTCCCTGGATGGGACTGTCATGGATTGCCAATAGAGCTAAAGGTTGAGCAAGAATTAAAAATTTCCAAAAAAGAAGTACCTGTTATTGAGATAAGGGATAGATGCCGTCAATACGCAAATAAGTATCTAAACATCCAGAGGGAAGAGTTTAAGCGTTTAGGTGTTTTTGGCCGGTGGGAGAACCCATACATAACAATGGACCCTAGGTACGAAGCCCAAACTGCAATGGAACTTTGCAATTTTATGAAAAATGGTGGTGTTGTAAGGAGTAAAAAGCCAATTTACTGGTGCCCATCTTGTGAAACAGCACTTGCTGAGGCAGAAGTTGAATACTATGACATCAAGTCTCCTTCGATTTATGTGAGGTTCCCCTTAAAGGATCCAAAGTTACAGAAAATTATTCCAGAAATAGATGGTCCTGCTTATATTGTAATCTGGACCACAACACCCTGGACCTTGCCATCCAATATGGCAGTAGCAGTCCATCCTGATTATGAATATGCTGTGGCAGAAGTAGGTGGGGAGTTTTACATAATTGCAGATAGGCTCCTTGGTGTGTGTGTGGAGATTTTTAATTGGGAAAATATAAGAAAAGTAAAAAAGGTAAAGGGCTCAGAGCTTGAAGGACTTAGGGCCACTCATCCTTTTTATAATAGGGAATCCATAGTGGTTTTAGCAGAGTATGTGACCCTTGATACTGGTACTGGTTGCGTCCATACGGCACCAGGTCATGGGCGAGAAGACTATGAAACTGGCTTAAAATATAATCTGGAGATCCTCTCCCCAATAGATGATTCAGGGAGATTTTTAGATGAAGTAGAGTTTTTTAAAGGGCTTACAGTCTTTGAGGCCAATCCAAAGGTTATTGAGAAATTAGAAGAGGTTAAAAATTTGCTTCATCATGGTTCAATAGAACATTCTTATCCCCATTGCTGGAGGTGTAGAAAGCCCGTTATTTTCAGGGCAACTTTGCAGTGGTTTATTTCAATGGAGAAAAATGACCTGCGAAAAAAATCTTTGGATATAATTGAGAGAGATGTTAAGTGGATTCCTTCATGGGGAATGCAAAGGATATATAACATGGTAGCTACCAGACCTGATTGGTGCATCTCCAGACAGAGGTCATGGGGTGTTCCAATTATTGCTCTTATCTGTAAAAAATGTGGTGAGGCCTATTTTGATCCAAAATGGGTAGAGGATATTGTTAAGAAATTTGAAACCCATGAAAGGGGGGCTGATTACTGGTTTGAGGCGTCTTTATCGGAAATAGTGCCGCAGGGTCTCAGATGTGAGAGATGTGGAAGTGGGGAGTTCAGGAAAGAGACCGATATCTTGGATGTGTGGTTTGATTCAGGTACAAGCTTTGCCGCTGTGTTAGAGAAAAGAAAAGAGCTTGGTTTTCCAGCAGATCTCTATTTAGAGGGTTCAGATCAACATAGGGGTTGGTTTCACAGTTCTCTTTTAGCTTCTGTGGGTACAAGGGGTGTTGCTCCATATAGGGCAGTTCTTACCCACGGTTATGTGGTGGACGGAGAAGGTCGTAAGATGTCAAAGTCCCTTGGGAATGTAATAAGACCCCAGGAGATAATAGAAAAATATGGGGCAGAGATTTTAAGGATGTGGACATCTTATGAAGACTATAGGGATGATATCCGCATATCAGATAAGATAATAGCACAACTTGTGGATTCATATAGAAAAATAAGGAATACATGCAGATTTATCCTGGGCAATCTTTCGGATTTTGATCCAAAAAAAGACCTGGTGGAATTTGACAGGATGCTTCCCTTTGACAGGTATGGGTTATCCCTTATTTTAGATAGACACAAAAATATTCTAAGGGCATACGATAACTATGAGTTTCATAAGGTATATTATGCTCTCCATAACATGTGTGTTGTGGATTTGAGTTCCTTTTATTTAGATGTGATAAAAGAAAGGCTATATGTATCTCATCCAAAATCCATTGAAAGGCTATCAGCCCAAACTGTTCTATATTATCTTTTAAAGATATTAATTTTAGACATGGCTCCAATACTTAGTTTTACAGCAGAGGAAATATATCAAAAGTTGCCTGATAGCTTTGATGTAGATGCAAAAACAGTTTTTGAGCTAAAATTTGATGACCTGGATTTTAAAATAGATGCAACAGAGAGAGAACTTTGGGATATTGTAAAGAAGATAAAGGGAGAAGTAACAAAGGCAATAGAGCCCAAGCGTAAGCAAGGGGTAGTTGGCCATTCTCTTGATTGTGACATTACCCTACACCTTTCTGATGACCTGTTTAATCTTATTTCTCCAATAAAGAAATATTTAAGAGAGGTTTTTATTGTATCCAGTGTGGAGATAAAAAGGGCATCAGCTAATACAGATGAACTATTTAAGAGTGAAGATGTGGACGGGTTATATATTGGGGTAGAGAAATCAAATGGGATCAAATGTCCACGTTGTTGGGTATACTTCACTCCTGGGTCAGAGGAAGAAGAAAATAAAGGTGTGTGTCCAAGGTGTATTGAGGTTCTAAAAAGACTATGATGTTTTCTGGAAAAAAAGGAATTTCTTATTCATTTGTTGTTGCATTTTTAGTTGTAGTAGTGGACCAGGTGACCAAATTTTTAGTCAAGACAAACATGCCCTTGTATTCACAAAAGGTTATTATTCCGAAGTTGTTAAACCTGGTCCACATAAAAAATAAGGGAATTGCCTTTGGAATTTTTAATGGGGCTGGGGGGATTGATCCTTATATTTTAACTTCAGTAACCGTTATAGCCATTTTTTTTATTGTTTATCTCATCTTTACCGAAGGTAAAAAAAGTCTGATTACTTCTATTTCCCTTGGACTTATTTTAGGGGGTGCAATTGGCAATTTAATAGATAGAATACTTTTTAAACAGGTTACTGATTTTATTGACTTGTATATGGGGAAATATCATTGGCCTGCCTTTAATATTTCAGATTCTGCTATCTCAATAGGTGGACTTTTGATTTTATTTTCTATTTTTAAAGGAAAAAAAGATGCATCCAGTTCTGATTAAAATCGGTCCAATTACAATTTATACATATGGGTTTTTTATTGCCTCTGCCTTTTTGCTCGCTTTGGGTTATGTATCCAGGGAAGCAAGAAAACAGTATTTAGATACAAAAATGGTATCTGATGTGGGATTTTACATTATTATATCTGGAATATTAGGTGCAAGGGTCCTTTATGTTTTAATGAATTTAAAATATTTTTTAAACCACCCTCTGGAAGCATTAATGGTGTGGAAAGGGGGGCTGGTTTTTTCTGGAGGGGCAATTTTAGGTGTGTTCACAGCAGTATTATATCTAAAAAGCAAAAAACAGGATATATGGCAGTGGGCTGATTTGTTTGCACCAGGAATAGCCCTTGGACAATTTGTTGGTAGGTTTGGATGCCTCATGGCTGGGTGTTGTTATGGTCGTTACTGTACCTTGCCCTGGGCAATCACATTTAAAAACCCAGACTCTTTGGCACCAATTAATATCCCCCTTCATCCCACCCAGTTGTATCACTCAATGGCTGGACTTGTGACATTTTTTATTTTATGTTTTGTAAAAAACAGAGTAAGGGGCAGAGGCTTGTTGTTTGGATTTTTTTTGATTCTGTATGGGGTATTTAGATTCTCTATAGAGTTTTTTAGGGGAGATTTTAGACCTATGCTTTCAATATTTTCCTATACCCAATGGGGGGCATTGCTCTTGGCAATAATGGGGGCTTTAATTGTCTCTTTTAGGTGGAAAAAGGAGAACTGATAGATGATAGTTAGCCAAAAGGTCCTTTTAAATATTCTCATATGGTTTGTAATTTTAATTATACCAATCTTGCCCAATTTGTGGTCAATATGGCATATATTTAAAAATGATTTTAAGACATCCCAGGATAAGATGACCTGGGTCTTAATTGCTACCTTTATCCCTGTGATAGGCGGAATCCTTTATATTTTTTGGGGACGAAAAAAGGTGATTTCGTCTTCTATATCGCAGAATTGAGGGGAAATATGAAACGGATTGCGGCTGTTTTATTATTATCTTTCTTTGCCTCTTGTGCCTCTCAAAAGGATGTTGATCTTTTGAAATGGCAGATAGGCCAGCTAAAACAACAACAAGAAGTTCAAAAAAAATATTATAACCTTCAAATCGAGAAATTAAAAAAAGATTTTCAAGAAAAACTTTCTACCAGTAACTTTTCAGTCAGGTCTTCACAAGCAGATATAGTCTCAAGGATAGAATCTTTGAAGATAAAAGTAGCTGAGCTTCAGGGGGATCTTGATCTATGTCAAAAAGAAGTTGGAGAAAACAAGGAGAGCTATTCACACTTGAAAGAAGACATAAGCTCTATGGATAAGGAAATCCAGGATATAAAAGGGGATGTGGCAAAACTCAAGTCCTTTTTTGGATTGTCAAAAAAAATACCCAGGAAAAAAGAAACAAAGGGGACAAAGACAAAGCCAGTTGAGAGGAAAAATAAACAAGTAGAGGGATCAAAACAAAAAAAATATGAGCTTTCACCAAAACTGCTCTATAACCAGGGTCTGAAAAATTACAGAGAGAAAAATTACTATGCTGCTGCCCATTTGTTTTCACTTTTTATAGAAAAATTTCCTAAAAATAGCCTGATTCCCAATGCATATTTTTGGAAAGGAGAATCTTATTTTAAACTGGGACAGTATCCAAAGGCAATTTTGAGTTATCAAGTAGTATTAGATAAATACAAAACATCCAATAAGTACCCCTCTGCTATGTTAAAAGAGGGAATTGCCTTTTTCAGACTTGGAAAGAAAAAGGCTGGAGAGATTTTACTAAGAGATGTGATTAAAAATTTTCCAACTACTCGCCAGGCCAAAGTGGCGAAAAAGTTTCTCAAAAATTCCAAGTAATCTTGGTATGTTCTATGGATGATAGAAGAAAATATTTGAGGGTCAAGACCAGGGTAAGTGTCTTGCTAAAAAAAATTGACCACGAAGATTTATATCCCACCTTTAGAGTAAATACAGACCTATCATTGGAATCCAACTTTAATTATAAGGAACTAGGGCTCCCAGAGGGGTTAAACCTGTTTTTCAAATACATCGACGGAAAACTTGATCTTATCTTAAGCTTACTTGGCATAGACATGTTGGATAAAGAGTTTGACTTTAAGACAACTGGTGTTGAATTAAGTGAAGGAGCTGTTAAGTGCGTACGTGATTTTGAAGGGTTAAATGATGGAGACCTAGTTGAGGTGGTAATTTACCTTTCTCATATACCTTTAGTTTTGGTGTCTGCCATGGGGAGGGTGGCTCGGCTTGATAGGGAAAATGACAGGGAGTATTTTATTATTTTTTTTGAAAAGATTAGGGATAAAGACAGAGAGCTTATAGTGAGATTTGTTTTTCAAGAGCAAAGGGAAAAAATAAGGGCGGGAAAAGAAGACAATTAATGAAAAATAGGAGGGGATTATATGGCAACTAAAAGGAAAAAAAAGATTGTAAAGACATCCAGCGATGTTTTGAAAATACTTTGCGATTCTATAAAAGATACCCTTTCAAAGGCAACTCTTTCTGATGTCAATTATTCCAGAACCTTTATAAAGACCAACAGGACTTGTATTAGACCGGATATAGGATGCTTTGTATTATTTGACGGAGGTTTTACAGGATTGGTTGCCATGAATTTTACCGCAGAAGCAGCTCTAGAGCTCTATAAAAAATACAATACCTGCATGGGTATGCCTGAAGATGAACTCTCAACCCACCATACTTCGTCATATGTTGCAGATACCATTGGAGAGCTCATGAACCAGTGTATGGGACAATTTCAGATCTCATTGAAAAAGAAATTAGGCATAGGGGTAAACCAGAATCAACCTAAAATGGTGGCTTTAAATCAGGCAATGAGAATTTCTTTAGAAACTGAGATAGATCACCCCCAGTTTATGCGTGTTGAATTCAGGACAATGGAAAATAAATTGTTTTACCTTGAGACAACAATAGAAAAAGTGGATTTTATAATGGAAGAGTCACCGGGTGTTGTTAAAAATAAAGACATTAATGTGGATGAACTTATAGAAAATCAAAAAAAAGAAGACAATGGGCCCAGTGAGCAGAAGTCAAAACAAGTCGATGAAGAGTTCATGAAGAAACTTGGACTCTAAAATATAATTAAGGAGGAAATTGTGGAAACTCAGATATGTTATTGCTTTGGGTATACAGATAAAGATATTGAAAAGGATGTAATTGAAAACAAAGGACAATCCAAAATATTGGAAAAGATTCAAATGGAGAAATCAAAGGGAAATTGTAATTGTAAAGAGTTAAATCCAAAGGGCAGGTGATGTATAAAAGATATTCGCCAGGTGGTGAATGAGACTTTAAAAAAATACCAATTTAAACCTAAAAGTGTAATTCCTTCTATTAATAATTAGAGAGGAGATTTAAGTCATGGACATGTTTCATATATTCCTTGGGTTGTCTGTTCTAGCAGGTTTTTTAATGGCCTTTAATTTGGGTGCAAATGACGTGGCTAACGCAATGGCATCTGCAGTAGGGGCCAGGGCAATTTCCGTGAAACAGGCAATTTTTATTGCAGGGATCTTAAATTTTGTTGGTGCAGTATTTTTTGGCTCCCATGTTACAGCCACAATAAGTAAGGGAATAATAAATCCAGGGTTTATAAGTGATCCAAAAATATTTATGCTGGGGATGTTTGCATCTCTAATATCAGCAGCCCTATGGGTATTTATTGCTACTTTAACTGCCCTTCCTGTTTCGTCCACACATTCTATAATAGGGAGTATCCTTGGGTTTGGGATTGTTGCAGGTGGACCAAATGTAGTAAATTGGAAGGTTTTGGGAGGAGTGGTACTCTCCTGGATCATTTCCCCTTTTTTTGCTGCTACAATATCATTCATTGTTTTTACCCTTATTAGAAGAAATATTTTAATGAGAAAGCAGTTTATAAAACACACTATCTTTTGGGTGCCAATATGGATTGTACTCACCTGCGCCCTTGTTATTCTCTCATTTTTTTATAAAACCCCCTTTGGAAAAAAATTGGGACTTCCATTTAGTGTTAGTATTTCTCTCGTCTTATTGCTTGGACTGGTTATATATCTACTTAGTAGAAGATGGGTTTCTAATTTTGTTAAAAATGTGGAACAAGGGGCACACTCTGTAGAAGAAGTCTTCAGGAAGATACAGATAGGAACTTCCTGTTATGTTGCAATGTCTCAAGGGGCCAATGATGTTGCAAATGCAATCGGGCCAGTTGTTGCTGTATATTCTATAGCTAAATACCACGCAATATTGGCAAAGGTAGAAATTCCTACCTTTTTCCTGGCATTAGGAGGACTTGGGATTGCAACAGGTATCATGTTATTTGGGAAAAAGGTAATTTCAACAGTGGGGGAAAAAATAACCACCCTCACTAATACACGGGGGTTTGCTGTTGACTTTGGAACTGCCACAACAGTATTACTGGCATCAAATATGGGACTTCCAGTCTCCACCACTCATTCAGCTGTGGGGGGTGTTGTTGGCGTGGGGGTGGCCCGGGGATTTAGTGCTGTTGATTTTGGAGTTTTGATAAAAATAATAATATACTGGGTGCTTACAGTACCAATTGCAGCCTTTACCAGTATATTCATATTTCAATTTTTAAGGTGGACTTTACTTGGATAAGGATCACATAAATTTTTAGTTGAAAAATATTTAAAAATTAATAACATAAAAGTTTCCCATGTGTATGTGAAAAAATAAATAAGGAGATATAGCGCGATGTTAAAAAAACTTCCATTTTTTGGTTTGGTTACTCCAAGATCTCCAATGAATGGTCTTGTGGAGCATTATGAAAAAATAATTGAGGGAGTCTCCATTATAAGGGAGGCTTTGGAATGCTATATTTCAGGGTCAGGAGTATGCCGTGAATTTAAGGAGCTTACAGCTGAAGTGGATGCAATAGAAGAACATGCAGATAAGATTAAGAGGAATATAAGGAACCATTTGCCCAGGCGCCTTTTTATGCCTGTAGATAAGACCCTTTTTTTGAATTACACCAGGGGGCAGGACAATATATTGGACTATGCGCAGGAAGCATTGCACTGGCTGGGTATGCGTAAAATGACCATTCCAGATAAAAAACAAAAGCCCCTGGTAGATCTTGTGGAGGAGGTTACCTATGTTGTTGAATTGGTTGGTCCTGCCCTGAAGAAAACCATAGGATTGGTTCACGGGGAACATATAGATAGACTTGGCTGCAAAGAGCTCTATCGAAAAATCAGACGTGAAAGGCAGAAGATTATGAAAATGCAACGTGCCCTGGTCGCAGAGGTCTACAATTCAGATATGGATTTCAAGGACATTTATCAGTTGATCCATTTTGTGGGATGTCTAAATGATACTGTAAAAAACTGTGAGACCTGTGCAGATACCCTTAGGGCAATGATTGCAAGATAAAATGCAAGAAAAGATTACAGAGAAACAAGCAATTGATCTTTTAAGAAGATATGCTTCAGATGAACATGCGTATAAAAAGGTCATGGAGCATTCAGTGCGAGTAAAAAATATAGTCCTAAAACTCGTTGATGGAATTACAAAGGGAGTTGATTTAGATTTTTTAAAAACCGCTGCTCTCCTCCATGATATTGGCAGATTCAAGTACCCTCCTGGATCTAAAGATTCAATAAAACATGGTATATATGGTGGAGAAATTTTAAAAAAACATGGTCTTTACAAACATGCCAGGGTCTGTGAAACACACATTGGTGTTGGCATAACCAAGGACGATATCCTCGCCCAAAATCTACCCCTTCCTTTAAGAGATTTTGTCCCTGAGAGTGTTGAAGAAATTTTAATTGCCTATAGCGACAATTTGGACTCTCCTGGTATCTCAAGCGAAAGGGATGTTGAAGAGCGATTTGCCAGAGAGGTTGGTGAAGGGTATAGAAATAGGGTGCAGCTCTTCCACAAAAAGGTCCATGAGATACTGGAGAAATTAAAGACATATTAGCCTAAGTTTATCTTTTTTATAAACATGGGCTAATATGGAAAATTTAAAAAATAAATTAAAATTATAACAATATGTTACCCCAAGTTTTCACACACTTGGGTTATAAGATGAAAATAGGGAAACAAATTTAAAGAAGTTGACTACCAGACAGGTGTCAGGACGTCTTTGTTATTTTTCTGATCCTCAATAAAGTTTTCAAAAAACAGTTTGTAGAATTTTCCAGGCTTACCATCTCCAACATCCTTACCCTCAAAATTTGTAATAGGCAAAACATCCATTGTGGTTCCAAAGACTAAAATTTCTTTTGCCCCTTCTAAGTCTTTTGGATAAAGATCGCAGGTTTTAGCACCCTTTAGAATTCCTTCTGCTACCATCTCCTTGGCAAAATCAATGGCCCTTAGGATAGTTGTGCCCCTTAAGATATTATTAAAGGAAGGGGTTAAAAATTTTTCATCCTCTGTGATTATGGCAAAATTTTCAGTTGCCCCTTCCCCTATTTGCCCTTGCTCAGTTAAATTAATTACATAATCCACACCATAGTGGTAACACTCCATTTTCATTAGTACATTTTGTAGGTAATTGCACGATTTTATGGTGGCAAAAAAGGAATCCTTTGAAACCACTTTACTTATTTTAAGGGAACATCCAGTTTCCCTTTTTCTTGCTTCTGTTGGCTCCATTTTGGTTACCACCACATAGAGTTGCGGGTTTATGGATTTTTCAGGTTTTGGAGAAAAGTCCCCTGGTCCCCTTGATATGTACAACCTTATGATACAATTTTTTTCACCACTGGCCCTAATGGTCTTAATTGCTATGTTTTTTATTTCTTCAAAAGAAAAAGGAGGCCTTAGGTTGATTTTTTTGAGAGAATTTTTGAGTCTATCAATATGGGCATCCAGTTGGTATATATTACCATCCACACATTTAAATGCTTCAAACACTCCATCTCCCCTGTGCACCATGTGATCGTCTATGGGAATTAACATTAACTTGGGATCTAGAATTATACCTCCAAACCAGGAAGAATACATTGCCAGGTAAGCTTCTTGATGGGGAAATAGACTATCTTTTAATTTTCTAATGGTATCATTAAAACTCAAGATAGGGACTTCCATTAATTTGTCCTCCTTCTTAGTCAGAATACCTCTTTTTTGCCATATTAATTACTTCGATATTTTCAAAAAAAATATCCACCAACTGTGGGTCGAATTGTTTTGCCCTTTGGTTTGCAATCTCTTCTATGACCTTTTCTTCTGGCCACTCATCTTTATAACACCTTTTTGAGGAGAGTGCGTCATATACATCTGCCAGAGATACTATTCTTCCCCATATGGAAATTTCGTCCCCTTTTTTTGGTCCTAATTTTACTATTTTTCCATTCTTTTCCTGGATTTTCCCTGGATAACCTCTTCCATCCCAACGTTCATGGTGTTCCAAGGCAATTAATCTGGCTATTTTTTCAATTTCAGAAGTGGGATTTTCAAATAATCTAGCACCAATATATGTATGAGATTTTATTTGCTCGTATTCGTCATCTGTAAGTCTGGATTCTTTTTTTAATATGGTATCTGATATTGCCACCTTGCCAACATCGTGCAGCATGGCTGCAATTCGAAGCATGTCTTTATTTCTATCAATCTTTCTCTCAGGGATATTGTTTTTGTATGCCCAGGCTTCATATATTATTGCAGAGTATTCTCCAACACGGTTTACGTGGGTACCTGTCTCTTTGGGATCTCTTAATTCAGCCATTTTAATCATTCTAAGGACTATGGTTCTGAATAAATTTGCCCTCTCAAGGGCAATGGATGCACACTCACCCAAAAAGTTGGTTATTGGCACAAATTCAGGATTAAAGGGAATAGGGTTTCCAGTTGAAGGATCTTTAGCATTGATTAGCTGTAACACCCCTAAAACTTCTTTTTTTGGGCTGAGGAGTGGGACTGTTAGCATTGACTTGGTCCTGTAGTTGGATCTTTTGTCCACATCCTTATTAAATTTATAGGGCAGGTCAGTTGGTATTGCATAAACATCATCTATATTCAGGGATTTTTTTGTCTTTGCCACATATCCAGCAATGGAGGTTTTATCTATGGGAAATGAAAAAGTTTCATAGATTAGCTTTTTGTGTGCAGAGAGATTTTTTTCAATTGTGTCGTTTTGTGCATATTTTAAATGGAGGAGGTTGGATTCTTTTTTATATATGGAACCTGCATCTGCATTGGTTAGACGTCTTGCCTCGGACAGGATTTTTTCCAGAAGAAAGTCCACGTCCTGTATCTGGGCCAGTAAATTTATAGTGGACAACATCTCCTGGCAGTATTTATTTAATAAATGATCCATTCATAACCCTCCGGGATATCTTGACAGTTTTTTTAGCCCATTCTTTTTGTTTTTCAAACTCTCCAAATATAAGTCCCCTTGGGATAGCGTACTTTATGAATTGATAATAGGGATTGATGTCTCCAGTCATACACTTACCAAAAGGCGTACCAGGAAGAGGCATAAATGTGTGAGCGTGTATTTTAGCGCCAATTTTTGTGAGTTCATTCATTACTTTAATGCTATCCTCTATATCCTTTTGTTTCTCTCCTGGCAATCCAAAAATAAAATCTATTTTAGGGATTAAGTTGTTTTTTATACACAATTTTGTTGCTTTAAACACGTCCAATACAGTATGTCCCCTATGGCATAAATCAAGGATTCGTTCACTTCCAGACTGACATCCAATAACCAGATTATTGTTATTTGCATATTTTTTTACAAGATAAATTGTATCTTCATTAACATGCTCTGGCCTCACCTCTGATGGAAAACTTCCAAAAAAAATTCTACCATTTTCTTTAATTATGGATCTCACACCTTTTAGGAGTTCTTCTAATATGTTAAAATTAATATCCCTGCCACTTAAGGAACCATATGAAAATGCATTTGGTGTTATAAATCTAATGTCTCTCATCCCCCTCTTATACAGTGTTTCGACTATGGTTAACACTGAGTCTATAGACCTATGCCTTGGTGTTTTGCCAAACATATAGGATGTCTCACAGAAAAAGCATCCAAATGGACATCCTCTTGTTATCTCTATTGGTCCATATTTTTTAAAAGTTACACTAAACGGAAAGAATTCATCAAGGTCTATAGCCGGCCTTTTACCAGTAAATTTTATCCCTTCATTGGACCTATAGTAAATGGATTTTATCTTATTTAGAGGCTTTTTATTTTCCAGCCACTCTATAATGTCTGTGATTACTTCTTCTCCCTCTCCCCTTGCAACTATATCAAACCCCAGGTTGATACAGGATAGTGGATCCCCACTGGCATGGGGGCCACCTGCAATAAAAAATATTTGTGGCCAGGAATACTTGATTTGTTTGATTAATTTGTCTATTTCCCCAAACTGAGACGTAAAAAAAGAAATTGCAATGGCTATTTTTTCGTATTTCTCCACTACCTTGCAAAGAATAGGTGGGAGATCTTTAGGATTTGATAGTAAGATATCTGTTTGGTGCAAGAATCCCTTTGTTTCTATTGCACCAAGTAGTGCATTGATAGAATATTTGTTGTTCTTTTCAAATACAAAGATTAGTGCTGGTCTTTTCATTTTTAGAATTCTTTGTGTGTGTATTAGATGAGATGAATAATATAAATATAAGGTTTAATATACAAGTTTTTTAAGGGGTATTTTTTATGTTTACCATTGGGGAATTTTTACAGAGCGAGGTAAAACCTGCCCTGGGGTGTACAGAGCCAGTATGTATAGCCTTAACATGTGCCTACGCTGCTTCTTTAATCCCAGAAAGAATTGTTGATGAGATTGAACTTACCCTATCTCCTGGTCTTTACAAAAATGGACATGGGGTCTTTTTACCAGGAGCCCCTGGGGAAAGGGGGGTTTTAATGGCAGCAGCCATTGGAGCTGTGGCTGGTGATCCAAAAAGGGATATGGAGGTTCTCTCATCTATATCTAAAAAAGATATTTTAGGGGCAAAGAAATTGATATTGGATAACAAGGTAAAGATCTCCATAGATTACAGTCGAATGGGTATATACTGCAAGGCAAAGATTACAGGTGGTGATAATGTATCAGAAGGGGTTATTGCTGGGCTTCACAATAAGTTGATCTCTCTTAAATTAAATGGACAGGAGATGGTAGATGGAAAAGACGAAATTGAGGGAAATAAAAACCATCCAAAATCCAGTATGACTTTGGATGGTTCAAATATTGTTGAACAGATAAAAAGACTCCCTTGTGATGATCTATTTTTGCTTTTAGATGATTTAACTTACGAGGATCTGGAATTTTTAAAAAAAGGTGTTGAGATGAATGTAACACTTGCCATGGAAGGATTAAGAGGGAAATGGGGCTATGGTGTTGCAAGCACATTGGGTGATGGGAATAGTTCCAAAAAGAATATGCAAATAGGTACTGAGATCAAAAAATTTGTTGTTGCAGCCGTGGATGCAAGGATGGGAGGGTGTGATTATCCAGCTATGAGTTCAGCTGGGAGTGGTAATAATGGGATAGTGGCAACTATACCCATCTGGGTCGTTAAGTCTAATATGCAGATTCCAGAAGAAGATTACCTGAAGGCCGTGTGCCTGTCCCATCTATTCACTTCAAAACTAAAATCCCACATGGGAAGAATTACCCCTGTTTGTAGTTGTGGGCTCTCGGCTGGTGGAGGTGTTGCGGGATCTATTGCTTATATTATGACCAAAGATAGGGAAATTTCTAAAAAGGCTGTTAACAATCATTTGGCATCCTTCTTTGGTGTATTATGCGATGGAGCTAAGCCTGGTTGTTCAATTAAGGTACTTATTGCAATATCAAGTGTGCTTGACTCAATTGACCTGGCAAGAAGGGGTGTATCCATATCCAACCAAGATGGCATTTGTGGGGAAAATTTAGATGAGACCTTAAAAAATATAGAAATGCTCTCTAAGAATGCATATGTTGATATGGATAGACAGATATTAAATATAATTTCCAGATAAATAAGACTTCTTAGCCCGAGTTTATCAAACTGATAAACTTGGGCTAAATAAGGAAGCCTGTAACTTAGTTACTTATTATCTTCAATCTCCATGCTGGCGATGATCTCATTTAATTGCTGAACCAGCATGTTTAATTGTTCTGTGGAACTGGCAGTTCTATTCATAATTTCAGTGGTATCCCTGGAGATATTATTTACTTCCTCTGTGGACCTGGTAATCTGCTCAGAGGCTGCAGACTGCTCTTCTGCTGCAGTGGCTATCGAGCGTATCTGATCCATGGATTCTGTTGATAGGTCCACCATTTCCTGGAGGAGTTTTTTGGCATCATAGCTTAGTTGCATATTCTCTTCAATGGCCTTTGCAACATCCCTTGTACTCATCATGTTGGTCTTGGCACTATTTTGAATTGTGTGGATATACTGTTCAACATCTTTTGTGGCTACCATGGTCTTTTCAGCAAGCTTTCTCACCTCGTCTGCCACTACAGCAAATCCTCTTCCAGCATCTCCAGCCCTTGCAGCCTCAATGGCTGCATTTAGTGCAAGGAGATTGGTTTGATCTGCAATATCTGAGATGGTATTTATTATCTCGCCAATGCCCTCTGCTTGCTTTTCCATCTCTTCCATATCTGATTGTAAGGCTCTGGCCTTTTCCTGAATTTGTGAGAGAAGAGATATGGCCTTATCAAGGGCACTTGATCCTTCCTGGGCCTTTTTTGCTGAATGTTCAGCGGCTTCAGCTGCCTGAGCTGCATTTTTGGAGACCTCAAGTACAGTTGAGTTCATCTCTTCCATTGCTGCGGCAACTTCGTCTGTCCTTGCACGGAGCTGTTCCATGGAAGCGTTTACTTCATTTACCTGGCTGAATAGGTCACTACTTGTATTTGATAGTTGTTCGGATAATCCTTTTGTCTCTATAACCGCCTTTTTAAGGATTTCTGCCTGATGGGCTGTTTTTTCTTGCTCTTGTTTTAACTCACTTAAATCTGAAAAAACTGCAAATGAACCCATTAAATTCCCCTGGGGATCATAAAATGGGGCTGCATTTACTTCAGTGAAAACCTTTTTTCCCTTTCTTCCAGTAACTTCAGTCCTTACTCCAATAATTTTTTTCTTTTCTTTATATGCCCTTCCTGTTATAGTGGGATGGTTGGGGTCTCCATAGAAGAATTCCGCTGTACTCATTCCTATAAAGTCCTCAGGTTTTCCGTCCTGTTCAACAAAGTCTATAATTTCTTGGTTAACATAGAGTATTCTGTTGTCCTTGTCGCAAATGATTGTACAAATGGGCATTTCATCAATTGTTCCTTGTTTCCATATGTATCTGTCGTATATGTTTTTCAAAAAGAGATTTACCTCTTCCCCAACTCGTCTTAATGTGGGATCCTTTATACCATTTACATTTAATTCAAAAGAATTTGTTGTAAGCAGTTCCCTTACTGCGTCAGTTAATTCTTCTACTGAGCTAGAAGACCTGGAAGCAAGTACATAACAGATCACAATTGCAATTAAAAATATCCCCCCTTCTACAATTAAGTTGCCCAGAAAAATCCTGGAACCTATAAAGATCAAGAAACAGAGCCCCAGGACAATCAGAATTTGATTGTTCAATTTTTTCATGCGTCCCCCCTTGTAAATTAATTTTTTTCTGTAATTTTGTATCTGAAGCTTAAACATGGTGAAGGTTGTTTTGTCAACCCTCACAATAGCTACTTGAAATATATAAAGACAATCGTCAATTTTTTTAATTAGTTATTTCCTTAATTTTTGTGAAACAAAAAACGCCTGCCCCAGAGATATGTTTTCGTCATTGGGGGAAAGTTCTCTGTTAAATCTGGGAATCAGCCCATTTTTTTTGAGTAGTTGCTCAAGATAGATAGATATGGTCTTATTTTGAAATACCCCTCCACTTAATGCAATAATTTTAATTCCAGTCTCCTTTGATATTTTTTTTGAAATTTTCGCCAATGCATTACAAAGCCATAAATGAAATTTTTTACTTATGATGGATTTGTGAATACCCTTATCTATGTCCTTTGATATTTTATTTATTAGAGAAACAGTATCTAAAATGTATTTATTTGATTTTTTTATTACTTCGGTTGGATACCATAGGTCAATGTGGTTAGCCTGAATATTTTCAAGTGCAATAGCCCCTTCTCCTTCATATGTTATTTTTGTCTTTATCCCCAAAATTGCTGAAATTCCATCAAATAATCTCCCACAACTGGTTGTATCTATACAATTTATGTTTTTTTCTAGCATGGTTAATACGGTTTCCTTTTTTTTCACAGGGATTTTGGGAAGATATTTATCAATATCCATGATTCCTGCAGAGTAAAGAAGAGACACAGCTATTTTCCAGATGTCTTTTATGGCAGATTCCATACCTGGAAGCTTTATGGGATATAAATGACCAATCCTGTTATATGTAAGGTCCTTATACACAATTAAAATTTCTCCGCCCCAAATGGTATTATCATCTCCAAGTCCAGTTCCATCCAATGATATTCCAATTACATCTTCGCTAATTTTATTTTCTGCCATAACCGAGAGGATATGAGCATGGTGGTGCTGGATTTGAAACAGTGTCTTACCTGTCTGCTCCTTGGCATATCTTGTTGACATATAATCTGGATGAAGGTCACATCCAATTGCCTCTGGCTCTATTCTTAGTATTTCCTTAAAGTGTGTAATTGTATCAATAAAAAAATTGTAGGTCTCTAAATTTTTTAGGTCGCCAATGTATTGAGACACAAAGGCCTTATCTTCTTTTATAATACATATTGTGTTTTTTAATTCTGCACCAACCCCAAGGCATTGGGGATACTTTTGTCTTAGAAAAATTGGGGAAGGCACATATCCTCTGCCACGTCTGTAAAAAAGCAACCTTTTTTTATTTAGAATAGTTACCACTGAGTCGTCGCATCTGATTAAGATATCCCTGTTATGGATTAAAAAATAATCCACATAATCTTTTAAACTGGAGATAGCCTCTCTATTGCCAATGGCAATTGGGTGGGATGAGAGGTTCCCTGAGGTCATTATAAGTATTGGCAATCTGTTTTTTGGGAGAGATTTTTTCAGGAAATAAAAC
Organism: Desulfothermus okinawensis JCM 13304; assembly: GCF_054654515.1. Classification (NCBI taxonomy): domain Bacteria; kingdom Pseudomonadati; phylum Thermodesulfobacteriota; class Desulfovibrionia; order Desulfovibrionales; family Desulfothermaceae; genus Desulfothermus; species Desulfothermus okinawensis. Next base: position 21,534 of record NZ_BAAIEW010000007.1, read on the forward strand.
AACACTTGATGCATGGGAGTGTATGGGAGCATTATACCAATATCCCTGGTATCTGGTGCAATTTCCCTTGGCAGTATACCTGATTTTTCTCTAATTACTACTATTGGTTTTATGTTTCCAGTAAGCATGGCAATGTGCTCATCTTCCACATGTACAATTTTCTTTACGTCTTCTAATGATGATGCCATCAAGGCAAATGGTTTATTTGGCCTGTTTTTTAGTTTTCTAAGTTTTAAGATAGTATCTCTATCATCTGCCATGCAGCATATGTGAAATCCGCCAAGTCCTTTTAATGCTACAATATTTCCTTCTATTATCTCCTTTGCTGCGTATTCAATTGAGTTTACTCCCTGGGCAATAGCCTCCCCTTTTTTGTTTAAAAGGTATACTCTAGGCCCACATTTTGAACAGCAATTTGGCTGGGCGTGAAAACGTCTGTTCAAGGGATCATTGTATTCTGTCATACAACTATCACACATTTCAAAACAGGCCATTGAGGTATTTTTCCTGTCATAGGGGATTTTTTTTGTAATAGTAAACCTGGGACCACAATTGGTGCAATTAATAAAAGGATATAGATGCCGCCTGTCATCTGGATCAAACAGCTCTTTTGTGCATAAATCACAAATAGCAATATCTGGACTTATTAATACGTCATGGGATGATGAGTCTTTACTTTTTTTTATTTCAAAGGATGTGATATGGGGAGAATACGGTACTATCTGTTTTTTTATTTCTGTTATCTGGGATATTTCAGGTGGGTTTTCATAGAGCTCCTTTTCAAAACTTTGAATATCTTTATGACTTCCTTGAATTAATATTTGAACACCTTGAGAGTCATTTAATACATATCCACATAAATTATTTTTTTTTGCAATTTTATAGACAAATGGCCTGAAACCTACACCCTGGACTTTGCCCTTTACTCTTATTAATTTTGCCATTATATCTTTGTTCATAGTATTATTTTTTGTGCTATAATTTTTGTAAAAATTTTAACAAAATAGCAAAATTAAGTCTATTTTTTCTTTTCTGGGGGTTTTTCATGGGGAGTTTAGACTTTTTCTTTTATCCACAAAACATAGCAATAATTGGTGCAACTAAGGAAAAGTCAAGGGGTGGGAATATAATCTTAAATAATGTGAAAAAGGGATTCAAGGGCAAGATATATCCAGTAAATCCTAAATATAGGGAGATAGATGGACTTAAATGCTACAATATATCTGACCTGCCAGATGGTTTAGATATGGCAATTATATTTGTTCCAGCCAGGGTAGTAGTGGATGTGGTCTCTGAGCTTATAAAAAAAGGGGTTAAGGGAGTCATAATTGAGTCCGGGGGATTTGCTGAATCTGGTGAGATGGGCAATAAGCTCCAGAAAGAACTCATTAAGATTAAGAATGAATTTGGGATCAGGATATGGGGACCAAACTGTATGGGCATTGTGGATATGCATTCAAGACATGTGTTTTCTTTTGTGTCTCCAATTATCTGGGATTTCATGTACCCAGGAGACATCTCTTTGGTTGTACAAAGTGGAATGCTCAGTGCAGGTTTTTTAATAGATAGTTGTTCCTCTGGACCATTTGGAATAGCCAAGGCCTGCTCCATTGGAAATAAACTTGATGTTGATGAGTGTGATTTATTGGAGTTTTTGTTAAATGACAACCAAACCAAAGTTATTGGAATGTATTTAGAGTCCATAAAAAATGGGAAGAGATTTTTAGAATTAGTCAAAGGCGCCCAAAAACCCATAGTAATCCTAAAGGGGGGAAAGACCAGGGAAGGGGCAAGGGCCGCCCTGACCCATACTGCCAGTTATGCAGGATCATACAGAATAATTTCAGGTATTTTCAAACAGACCAATGTGGTTGAGGCATCTGATTTTAGAGAAATGATGGACCTATGTCTTGGGTTTTCATCTATTAATGGATATAGATTAAGGGGTAATAAAACTGCGGTTATAACCTACAGTGGTGGTGCAGGTATAGTTAGTGCAGACCTTTTAAAAAATACATTCCTTGAACTAACAGAACTTGATAATGAGACAATAAGCAAGATTAAATCTTTTTCCCCTGAATGGTTGCCTATTTCCAATCCCGTTGATGTATGGCCTGCTGTTGAGAAAAATGGATCTTCAGCTTATTTACAGACATTTAAGGAAGTGTGTAAAGACCATGGGGTAGACCTGGTGTTTATGCATGTATTTTCCATGGGTCGAATGAAGGATTTGAATCTTAAGGAAATTAAAGATGTCTCAAGGGCTTTAAACAAACCAGTTTTTTTGTGGGGAACTGGGGATGGTGAATCAAAATACAATCTATTTAATACCTGTAGGGAGTTAAAATTACCAATTTTTCAGGAAACCTCCAGGGCAGTGGAGGTTATGGATAAGATAGTTCGATTTTATAATAGAAGAAAATTATTTGACAGTATAATGGTTGAGATGGATGAAAAGTGGCCTGGAGCTGCACCTTTGTACTTAAGTAAAGGTATTTATGATGAGTTTGAGTCAAAAAAAATTCTAGCAGATATGGGAATTATGACTGTTCAGGAATATCTTGTTTCTTCAGAGGATGAAGTTGTTAATTACGCAGAAAAAATAGGATATCCAGTTGTCTTAAAAGGGATTATTCCCCAGCTAATACATAAGACAGAACAAGGGCTTGTTAAGACCAATTTGTATACCAAAGAACAGGTTAAATATGCTTATCTGGAACTGGCAGATAAGGTTTTTGGTAAAGGAAAGGTCTTAATACAAAAACAGATAGAAATTGGATATGAATTAATAGCAGGACTCACCAGAGATGAAAATTTTGGACCAGTGGTTATATTGGGTTTTGGTGGCATACTTGCAGATATATTAGAAGATAAAATATTTAGAGCAGCCCCATTTTCATTACAAGAAGCATATCTCTATACTTATGATCTTAAAAATCAAAATATTTTAGATGGTTACAGAAAATATTCAAAGATAGATAGAATGGAATTGGCAAAGATCTTAAAGATTTTAGGTGACATTGGGTCTAATTCTCCTGAAATTCAGTCAATGGATCTAAATCCCCTGGTGGTCAATTCAAATGGCATATTTTGTGTAGATGCCACAATAGTGGTTGGTTAGGAACCCAAATATTGGTTCTTGATTAACCATGAATAAGCTGGTAGTTGAATAACTTCCCGAGTCGGACAAACACTTCATATTACCTGTCTTTAATCCACAAGGGTTTAAAATCTTTTTATAGGAGAAAATTTAATGTACAGGAAAAGCCCTCACATATCCATTGCCAATGTAAAATTGATTGAGCGTGTACTTGGAGTTTCAGAAGCGGAAATTTCCAAGTGGCCTGAATACACAAAAGAGACTGTTGAGAGCCTTTGCTCTGAAATATTTTTAATACGCTATAATCCATACATTCCCTCTGAAGTGGTATACAGGAGTGTGTTTAAACAGCTTGAAGATGAGAGGGGAGTTCTGGATGAACAGGTTTACGAACTTCTCGTAAATAGACTTAAAAAATTTTGGGAAGAATATTTAGAGGACAGAGAATTTAGCAAGAAGGTGATATCCAGCCTAAAAAAATATATTGATCCTGAACATATATATACGTCACCCAATCATTTAGTAGAGTGTTCCACAGATGCAACTGATCTTAGAGTGGAGCTTCCAATGTTTGTGGTGGCACCTGGCAGTAGTGAAGAGGTGAAAAGGGTTGTTGAGCTGGCAAATGAGATGAAATTTTATATTGTCCCAAGGGGTGGTGGATCTGGATTAACTGGAGGTGCGATACCATCTAGACCACGCACTGTGGTACTCAGTTTAAGTCGTATGAAAAAGATTTTAGAGATAAATAAAAATTCCATGTACATGTGTGCCCAGACAGGGGTGATTACACTTAATGCGGCGAAAGAAGCCGCAAAACAAGGCCTTCTTTTCACAGTGGATCCTGCATCTAAGGCATCTTCTTCCCTTGGGGGGAACATTGCAGAAAATGCAGGTGGTCCTTTTGCATTTGAATATGGAACTACCCTGGACAATATTTTGAGTTATAAGATGGTGCTGGCAAATGGAAGGACCATAGAAGTGAAGAGAAAGGCCCATCCAAGACATAAGATACTACCAGACGATGTTGCAGTGTTTGAAATCTATTCTGAAGACAATACATTAATGGATGTTGTTAAACTTAAAGGAGACGAGATCAGGGGAACAGGCCTTGGAAAGGACGTTACTAATAAATATCTTGGAGGGCTCCCTGGGGTCCAAAAAGAAGGAGTCGATGGAATAATTACTGAGGCATGTTTTGTCCTCTACAAACAGCTGCCCTTTTCATCCACTCTGTGTCTTGAATTCTTTGGTAAAACAATGGAAAACTCAATGTTGGTAATCAAAGACCTGGTTAGATTAAGGGATGAGATAAGAAGGAAAGGGGATAAAGTAAAGATGTCTGCCCTGGAGGAATTTGGTGCAAAATATGTCCAGGCAATAGAATACAAAAAGAAATCAAAGGTCTTTGAGGGTGACCCAATATCTGTATTGCTTATTCAGCTAGATTCAGAAGACATAGAACCCTTGGAAGAGGCAACTGAAAAAATAGTAAAGATTGCAAAACAATATGAAAATGTGGATGTATTTGTTGCAAAGGATGCAAAAGAGGCTGAGTGTTTTTGGGAGGACAGACACAAGTTAAGCGCAATTGCAAGGAGGACCAGTGGTTTTAAGATCAATGAAGATATTGTTATCCCAATAGATGTAATTCCAGAATTTGCCAATTTTCTGGAAAAGTTAAATTTGTACTATGCTGCTTTGGCCTACAGAGATGCTCTACAAAAGGTATTAAAATTAGATGGAGTGGATCCAGGCGATGAGTTTATAGACATGGAAATTAATTTTGCATCAAAGATATTAAAGGGAAAAATTGATGTTGCCAAACTTCCAGAACAGGAATTTATGTTGCAGATCCATTTTTTCTTCAGGGATTTAAAGAGTAGATATCCTGCCCAGGGATCAGAGATATCAGCTATAGAAGAGCATATGTTAAATACCAGAATAACAATTGCAAATCACATGCATGCAGGAGATGGCAATTGCCATGTGAACATCCCTGTTAATTCAAATGACCCCCAGATGTTGAAACTGGCTGAAGAGGCTGCATCAAGGGTATTTGAAAAGGTGCTATCTTTAGGTGGAGCAATTTCTGGTGAACATGGTATAGGTATAACAAAGATAAATTATCTGGACGCAAGACGAATTGATGAGCTCAAAAAATATAAAGAAATAGTTGATCCCAACAATATCTTGAATCCAGACAAGCTCACTAGAAGATATCTTAATTTTGTACCATATACTTTTTCTTTTAATAAATTAATTGAAGACCTAAATAAGACATCTATTCCTTATAAGGATAAGCTCATTTACATCCTGAGAAATGTTCAGACCTGCTCAAGGTGCGGAAAATGTAAACAGGTCTGCCCAATGTATTATCCAGAAGAGGGATATCTGTACCATCCCAGGAATAAAATAATTTCCCTGGGTGCCCTACTTGAGGCCTATTATTATACCAAGATTGTGGAGAACAAGCCCAACAGGAAGCTGCTTAAGATGCTTAAGGTAATATCTGAAACCTGTACTTCTTGCGGCAAATGTATGGAGATGTGTCCAGTTAAGATTAATACAGGTGAACAAATACTTAATTTAAGGGCATTTTTAGAGGACAGGGCTGTGTCTGGTCACCATCCAATAAAGTCTTCTATATTGCGGTATTTAAATGAAAAAAATGATCATATTCCAAGGGTTGCAAAGGCCCTGGCTGTGGGGCAAATTATCCAAAATGGAGTGGTTAAAATACTTCCTGATAAACTAAAAACAAAGTTTAAGCATCCTGTTATTTCAGGCCCTGGTCCAACTTTAGGTATATTTGATTTATATTCCAGGGTAAAATCAAAGAAAAATAATTATTTTAATTCTTATAAAACTGGAGTGAGAGAAGAGGTGTTCTACTTTCCAGGATGCGGGGCTGCACTGTTTTTTCCTGATATTGGTCTTGCATCCATATACCTTCTGCTAAAATTTGGTTTTAATGTGGTGATCCCTGAAGATCATATGTGCTGTGGATACCCTTTGCTTGCAAGTGGATTAGGTGAAGAATATGATAAGAATAAACTCAGGAACATAAAGAGGATAACGGCTGCAATTAAGAAAAACAATCTTTTGAAAAATCCCAATATCCAGGTCTTGACATCTTGTGGTACGTGCAGGGAATCCCTATCATCATATGGATTAGAACATTTTTTAGATAAGGAGACAAAGATTAAGGACTCCACCCAATTTCTAGTGGAAATGGTTATTTACAAGGGTGTTCCCATTCCCTTTATTGAGAAATTAAATACAGATTTTCTTGTGTATCATCAGGCGTGTCATGTGGAGTGGTCTGGTGTTCCAAAACTAAAGGCTGCTGATGTGTACAGGGAAAAATTGGAAAAATTATTTGGAGTTAAATTGAAGTTAAGCCCGGGATGTTGTGGTGAGAGTGGGCTTGGTGCCCTTACATCTCCGTCAATTTATTACACAATTAAAAAGAGAAAGAAAAAACAACTTGAGCAAGATTTATATGAATACAAAAATGACCTTCCAGTACTGGTTGGGTGTCCTTCGTGTAAGGTAGGGCTACAAAGAATTTTTGCACAAAAAGATGACCATAGGGAAGTTTTACATATTCTGGAGTTTTTGGCATACTTAGTTGGTGGCAAAAATTGGAAAAAGGAACTGAAGTCCTTAATTAAAGGAAAAAAGGGAGTGAATATATTTAACGGGATATTTTAGATATGAAATATCTGGGAATTGACTTTGGACAAAAAAGGGTTGGCCTTGCTATCTCCACTAAGGATGAGAGGATTGTGTTGCCATACAAGACCCTAACATATACTTCCAGGGAAAAATTAATACTGGAGATCACCAAGATAATAGAGACTGAACATATTCAAGGGGTGGTGGTGGGGCTACCTGTTGGTTTAGATGGAAAAGAAACATTATCTACTAGACAGGCAAGAAATTTTATAAAACATCTAAAGAAACAAGTGGACCTGCCTGTAAATTTTGTAGATGAATCATATAGTTCATATGAAGCAGAAGATAGATTGAAATCAAGGGGAATGTCATCCAAAAAGATAAAGAAAGTAGTGGATCAAATGGCTGCAGTGGAGATTTTAAATACATATCTTTTGTCTAGAAATCCATGAGTGAGAAATTTAAAAATAATATAATAATTATATTCTTCCTGTGTTTGTTGGCAATTTTCGTATTTTTAGTTTGTGGTTACTACTATGTAAGCCATCTATGGAGCTCACCCATTAATGAAAATGGGACTCACCTTATTTTTGAGATAAAAAAAGGAGAGTCTTTTTTAGACGTTGTACAAAAACTAAAAAAAAGGGGTATTTTAAAGGATACAAGACTCTTTTATTTAATGGGCAGGTTAACAAAGGCAGAAAATAAGATTAAGTCTGGAGAATTTTTGATAAATACAAGGTGGAGCCAGAAAAGACTTCTCAAATATTTAATCTCTGGCTCACCTTATTTACACAAAGTGACTATTCCTGAGGGCGAGCCCTGGTGGAGGGTGGGGACATTGCTGGAAAAAGAGGGGATTTTGAGATTTGTGGACTTTAAAAAAGTGATTTTTGATAGGGATTTTTTAGACAAAAACAATATACCAGGACCTTCAGCAGAAGGATATTTATATCCCAATACATATTTTTTTGAAAAGGGAAATACCTTACAACATGGTAGAGAAGTTGTGGAGACAATGATCGATGAGTTCTGGAAAGAGGTGAAAAGATATGTATGGAAAAGATCCCTGCCAGACAAAAATGAGGTCTATAGGGTAGTAATATTGGCATCGATGGTGGAAAAGGAGGCTTTATATGATTTTGAAAAACCTATAATTGCTGGTGTATTTATAAATAGACTGAAAAAAAATATGCCCCTGCAAAGCGACCCTACAATTATTTATGGATTGGGACCAGGATTTAAGGGCAATCTAAGAAAAAAAGATTTAAGAAACAAAAAAAATCCCTATAACACCTATAGATTTAAAGGACTCCCTCCAACACCCATATGTTCCCCTACCGTTTCTTCTATTTTAGCTGTGGTAAATCCAGCTAAACACAACTACCTATATTTTGTTGCCAGAGGAGATGGCACCCATCAATTTAGTACTAATTTAAAGGACCACAATAGGGCAGTATATAAATACCAGATTGCCCCTTACAGAAAAAATGCACGCAAAAAATAAGAAATGGTTGTTTGTTCAGCTCCCTGTAATTTCTCATGACCTAAGGGAAAATTTGGCACATTGTCCCTACGCTGCTTGTGTGCTATATTTCTATTTACAAAAACAAATAAGACACATAGAAGTTATTAGGCTTGACAGAACAGTGGAGACATTTGGTTCTGATGATTTAATAATCAGAACTATCTTAGACATTGCACCAGATGTGCTCTGCCTTAGTCTGTATCTGTGGAATGTTGAAAGATCTTTATATGTTGCAGAGAAAATTAAGGAAAAACGGCCAGACACTATAGTTGTTATTGGGGGACCTGAAGTTAACTTAGATAATGGATTTATCTTAAAAAGGGGTGGTTTTGATATTGGCATAATTGGAGAAGGCGAAAGGATACTTTTGGAACTTGTAAGAGGTTTGGAATCTAAATCATGGAGATTGGATTTAGTAAATTCTTTTTTTGAGGGTTCCTCTCTGATTAAAGGGAAAATCTTTTTGTCTGGCAAACCCACTGATTTGTCCAAAATCCCCCCAGTTTATCCTACTTCATCCTGTGTTTCTTATGATGGTTCAATATTGCTTGAGTCCTTAAGGGGATGTGTTCATTCCTGTAAGTATTGCTACTATCACAAGAAATTTAAACATGTAAGGTATTTTTCCCTACAAAAAGTAATACAAGAGCTTAAGTGGGCCTGGGATGTTGGTATTAATGAAATAAGTTTTATTGACCCATCTTTCTTAAGGAGGAAAAGACCGGGTGAGTTCTTAAATAAACTGTATGAGTTTTCCCACGGGGATGGTCCATCTATATTTTGTGAACTTAATGCTGAGGATGTGACAGGGGAACTTGCAGAGCTACTCAGAAAAATAAATGTGAACAAAGTGGAAGTTGGGCTACAAACCATAAATGAGGTTGCCCTGTCTTTAATAAACAGGAAATTTAATAGAAAAAAATTTATCTCAGGGATAGAGGAATTAAAGACAAAAGAGATAAGTATCCTTTTGGATCTAATTGTAGGTCTCCCAGGGGATAGGAGCGAGGATGTCTTAAAAGGGGTTGAATTTGTCTTAGACAATGACCTTATGGACGATTTAGGGATTTACCCTTTATGTGTTTTACCTGGAACTGAGCTTAGGTTTGATGCAAATAGATTTGGATTAGATTATTTGGACTTCCCGCCATATCTGGTAAAAAAAACTAAGACTATGGACATGATGGATATTAAAGAGGTGTTTCTACAAACAGAAAACAAGACCCAAATTGATTTATTCCCCAGGGAATTTCCTATAATTGCTGGAAAGGGTGCTAATATATTTAAGGACAATGTATCTCTAATATATCTTTTAGATTTGACCAATAAGGGAATTTGCCTGGATGATTTTGTCGTGGAGTGTTTAGATCGTTTAATGTGTAGTATATTAATTTACGTATCCCATATTAATTGGCTTCTTAATAATGAAAAATTTTTTAAATTATATGATGTTATATTAAAAATAAATCCCCATATACTCATTGATATAGTGATTGATGATAACTGCTTAAAAGATATTAGCTTTGATAAAATCATGGATATTTTTAAACACATACTTGTCTCAAGAAATTTTTACATGGATAGAATATATGTGGACACCATTGACCCCATTAGGTCAACCCAGTTGTTTTTAAGATTGAACAGGCCTGGAGGTAAATTTGTACTGGTCTCAATTCCGTCAACCATATACTCTAGGAGAGAAGAAAGTGTCTTTTGGTTTAAGATATATGGAGAGGAAGATATGTCTTTAGAAGAGTACTTTTTAGATAAATTTTCATATGTGACTAACATTGAAGATTTTTCATACAGGATATCCTATGCACAGGACTATTTAGAACCTTACAGGTCTATTTTTCCACTTGGCAAAAGAGAAATATCTTTTTAAACTTAAAAGAAAAGAAAGGGGAGTAAAGATTATGTATTCAGAGGAATATTTGCAATCTAGACTGGAAAAGAGCTCAAAATATGTATTGGACCAGGAACTGGCAAAGATAGTGAGGATTTCAATGGCCCTGGAGATGCCACTTCTCCTAAAGGGAGAGCCTGGGACAGGAAAGACCATGCTTGCCCATGCTATAGCCGAGGCCCTGGATATGCCCCTTATTGTACTAAACGTTAAGTCATCAATGAAACTCATAGATGCCCTGTATCAGTATGACACACTAACCAGGTTAAATGACAGTAGATTTGGTGACTCAAAAAGGGATGTTAGCAATATTGAGGAATATATCAAAATGGGAAAAATTGGTCAGGCATTTGTAAGTGACAGGCGGGTGGTCTTATTAATCGATGAAATAGACAAGGCTGATTCAGATTTTCAGGACGACATGTTAGATGTATTGGATCAGATGGAATTCGACATAATTGAGATAGACAAAAAGATAAGGGCAAAACACAGACCTGTTATAATAATAACATCCAATGCCAAAAAGGATTTGTCTGAACCCTTTTTGGGAAGGTGCAATTTTCATCACATTGCCTTCCCTTCAAAGGATATGATGAGAAAAATAATAAGGGTACATTTTCCAGATATATCAGATAAGCTCCTTGAAAATTGTATAAGCTGTTTTTATAAGATGAGGGAACTCCCATCCATTGAGAAAAAACCTGCAACTAGAGAGTTGATTAACTGGATAAGGGCACTGGAAACAGACCCTGATTTCAAACCATCTACATTGAAAAAGGACGTGCCATATTTAGGGGTTTTATTTAAAAAATCCAGAGACCTTGAGATTGCAAAAAACAGCATCCAGAAGATAAGAGCGTAAGACATGTTTGTGGATTTTTTCTATCTGCTTAAGGAAAATGGGATCCCTGTTAGCCCAACCGCCTTTTTGAGACTCCAAAAGGCCCTTTATCTTGGACTGTTAAATTCTCTTTTTGACTTCTATACAGCCGCAAGATCTATACTCATAAAATCAGAGAAGTATTTTGATCTATATGATAGACTTTTTGCCCACTATTTTGAAGGAAAGGAATTTTTTAAGACAGAAGGCATAGAATTGTCTGATACAATTAAGATGATGCTTAGGGAGTGGTTAAAGGAGCCAAAACTCCTTGCAGATGCCCTGGGAATTTCAGAAGAACAACTCTCAAAAATGACTCCTTCAGAGGTTGAGAAATATTTTTTAGACAGGCTAAAGGAACAGACAGAGGAACACCATGGGGGAAATCGTTGGATTGGAACAGGGGGTACATCACCTGTTGGGCATTCAGGGTTTCATCCAGGTGGAATGAGAGTTGGAGGTGCATCAAGGAATAACTCAGCAATAAAGGTGGCACTTGAGAGGCGATATAAGGACTATAACAGAGAAGGTCCCCTTACCACATCTCAGATTGGAGATGCCCTGCGTCAACTTAGAAACCTCCAGCCAGTGGGACCTAAGGACAATCTAAATATTGATAAGACCATTAGAGAGACTGTAAAAAATGCAGGGGAGATAGAGATAGTTTTTGACAGGTCCCTAAAGGACAAACTAAAGGTGGTACTTGCCATAGACAATGGCGGTTGGTCCATGGACCCCTATGTGGATATGGTGCAGATACTTTTTAATTATGCCAGGAATCAGTTTAAGGATTTAAAGGTATTCTACTTCCATAACACTATATATGACTATCTGTGGGAAGATCCACCAAGGATTCATAAGCCCTTTAAGGTAATGGATCTAACTAAGCTGGATCCTGATACAAGATTCATTATAATTGGTGATGCATCTATGGCCCCCTATGAGTTACTGGTTCCAGATGGTTCCATTTACTTTGGAGAGAGATCAGGTATCCCCAGTATTGATATCTTAAAATTTATAAAAAAGACCTTTAAGTACAGCGTGTGGGTAAATCCCAAGATGGAGTACCAGTGGAAATACACCCAGACAATTTTGTATATCAGAGAAATATTCCCCATGTTTGAGCTAAGTTTACGGGGTTTGGAGAAGATGGTGAAGTATCTGTCAACAAAAAGGTGAGGGGTGAGATTCAATAATTTTCAGGACTACAAATAAGGTGTAAATAGCCAGCAAATTGAATCCCTTAGTTTTTCCCAAAAAGGTCTAGAATCCACCTCGTGGAGGGTAACCTCCCTGGATTTTTCCATTGTCTTGTTAATGTGATCTGTGAGCCTTGTGGCCAGCTTTTTACAAAAGGTCTCAACTACCAATTCAAAATTAAGCCTCAAGCTCCTGTAGTCTAAATTGGCAGATCCTATTAATGAATAAAAGCCATCTAGGACAAATATTTTTGAATGACAAAATGGGGGGGGTTGAAAATATACTTTTACTCCATACATAAGTAGTTCCCAGAGCATATTTCTAGTTGCCCAATGGACATATGGGATATTGTTTTTTTCTGGAAGTATGATTCGTACATCTACTCCCCTTAGTGCAGCTGATTGAAGAGCACCTATTATTTCTCTATTTGGGAGAAAATATGGAGTCATTATGTATATGTATTCTTTTGCCAGAGAAATTGCCCCAACCAAAAGAATTGTCAGTGAATTCAGATCGTCATCTGGACCAACAGTTATACACCGACATATGGCTTCTCCTTTGGGTTCAGGGGGTAGTCTCTTTTTTTTTATTTTTTCACCTGTACAAAAGAACCAATCATGAATAAATATTTCTTCAAGTTGTGTAACTATTGGACCAGTTAATTTAAAATGAACGTCCTGAATTTTGTTTTTCTTTTTGTATTGCGATAGGACGTGTTTATCTCTTATATTGATACCTCCAGTAAATGCCACCTTTCCGTCAATTACAAGTATTTTCCGGTGGTTTCTTAAATTTATCAAAGGAGAGAAGGGATATATCCTTGGAGGTAAAAATCTGGTAAAAGGTATATCATGTTTTCTTAAGTAAGGGCCAATAATTGGAACAGAATACCACTCTCCAATTCCGTCAACAATGACTCTTACATCTACGCCCTTGTCTTTAGCTTCCTTTAGAGCTTCTACAAATTGTTTCCCAATCATTTTTCTTTCGAATATATATGTCTGAAAAAAAATAGACTCCTTTGCCTGTTTTATTTGATATATCATTGAGGGATATGCATCGTCACCATTGTATAGGATTTCAATATTATTGTCAGATAAAAGAGGATATTTGGATATTGAATCAGAAATTTTGGCAATTTGATGAAAATCCGGTGGAATAACAAAAAATCTACACGAGGAATTAGATGTATTTTGTTTGTGGTGTGGAAATTCTAAATTGGTATTAATTACATCAGGCCAAAACCATCTGATTTTTTTTGCCTTTAATTTTACCCTGTTTATGCCAAATAAAAAATATAGGATTGGCCCAATGGGTGGCAGCATAAGGCATACAATTATCCATACCCAAGCTGACCTGGGATCTTTTTTATACAGTAGTGCATGGAGAGCACTTACAATTTGAGATAGGAGAATGATTGAGGCAATAAGGTAGGCAAAAACTCCCATACAAGTATTAGAGACTAAATAGTCCTTTTTTATTCTTTATTGTTTAGTAAATTTTAACACCATCTTTACAAATACACTACTTTCAATAATAACAATGACATTATATCCATTGCTATTTTACCCAATAATCATCTGAGATTAGTATTTTGTTTACAAGTTTACTTTAATAGCTATGCTAGGTTATCCACGTTAGGTAGAGTTGCTAATTCTGTCAAGTTTTTTGATAAAAACCATACCCTATTGCTAAAATTTTATTATGTTTTATAATGTTATTTAATTTCTGTGGGTTGGAGTGTTTTATGTATTATATACTTCTAATGGGTCCTGATATTGGGGATAAGGACTTTGATGAGAGGGATAGACTCAGGGAATTGGTGGTGGAGTCTCTTAAGCTAGAAGGTGTTTTGTTTTCTGAATATCACTGGGTCTTAGATAAAACAAATAAGATACAATTACTGGTTGGAAAATATGAGAGCCTCATGGATGCCAAGGAATGGATTGGGTTTTTTATAAAAAAAGGTTTTTATATAAGGATTGTTGAAAACATACCTTAAGTTTGGAAAATATGGAGGATAGCTCATATGGAGAGTTTGGATTCAAAGGTGGAAATATCTTATGGCTATCTAAACAAAATTTTTAAAAGATTAGATAATTCTTTGGAAAAATTATATGTGAGTTGGACAGGTGGAAAAGACTCAACAGTAGTATTACACCTGCTTCTTAAGTTTTTAAAGGAGAAAAAAATAGGATTTATTCCCAAGGTGCTGTTTATTGATACAGGGTTTACCTTTCCAGAGATAATGGAATTTATGGATAAGTTTGGCACATTATATAAGTTTGATCTTAGTATCGTACGACCAGATGTGGATATTCAAAAATATCCCAAGGCAGATGTGGTTTCATGCTGCAGGGATTTAAAAATAACCCCTTTAAAAAAGGCTGTTAGAGATTTTGATATTAGAGCTATTTTAACTGGTATTAGGAGGGATGAGGCCAAGTCTCGGGAGAATGTCAATTGGCTTGAGTATAAAAAAGATCCAGACTACATTCAAATAAATCCCATATTACATTGGAAGGAACAAGATATATGGGCCTACCACATAAAAAATTCTCTTCCATACTGTTCACTTTATGATAAAGGTTATAGGTCCATTGATTGTATCCCCTGTACCAGGAAAGCAACAAAGGGAGAAAGGTCAGGTCGAAACCCAAAAAAAGAAGAGGAACTATCTACCCTGCATTCCTTGGGATATTTTTAAGGCAGAGCCTCTGCCCTGCCTTAACATTTCTCTATGGTAACTGGAGAATTATTTTATTTCTTCGTGGCGGGATAAATTGTATAGGCCGTGAAAAACAAAGTCCAAAGGGTAATTTGGTATTTTTTCAAATTCAATTATCCCAATATCCCCTTGGGGTTTTATTTCACTGAGACCAACAAGGCCAAGGGGTATTGGCAATCCCAATATTGAAACCCTGATTTCTTTGAGACGATCTTTATATCTTTCCTTTAAGTAATTAACTATTTTGTCTTTTTCTTCCTGGTTGAAGGTCTCAAGTAATACTTTTCTACTGGATATTGGATCTATTTCCTTTGCTCCTGGTAATGGGTTGCCAATTATCTCTGGCCAATCATATTGGGCATACTCCTCTGCATCCCAAGAGGGTCTAAATAGGTGGACCTCAACATTTCGTCTCTGTTTAAAATTGGTTATCACAATGGAAATAACATATCCCCTATCCAATAAGGGTTGCTCTTCTGTGCTAATTATTTCTACACCCATTTTTGATCCCTCCTAAATTTAAATATCTACCATATGTGTTCCTTAGAACGTATATAGCCAACTCCATAGTAGTTTGTAAAGAAAATTAAGGAAAAATAAAATTTGTAATGTTTTCCCATAACCCAAGTTTGTTAAAATTTGGGTTAATATGGAGTGTGATTAACCTCATTGACACCAGCAGTGCTTTTTATTATTTAATAGAAAATTTTAATAAGAGGGATATTTATGAGACCAGTTATAGCTATTATAACTATTTTTTCTGTTTTTTTTAATTTTGGACCAGGTTGGGCAAGTAAGACTCCTGATTATGTTGTGGCAAGGTGTATTCAATTTACTTTTTTGAATCAATTGGGACAATTAAAATATGTATTGGAAAATAGTAATCATCAGCTATACAATAAGAATTTGCACCTTCTTACACAAATTTCAAAAGAAATGGAACTTGAGGATTTTTCAATAAAAAAAACAAGTAAAACCAATGGTGGTGTCAACGTTGATGTTGATTTGATCTTGGTTTCAAAAACATCACAAAAGACAGTAAAATCTTACAGATTTTTTGTGGGGAATAATAATAAGATAAAAGAAATAATAGATCTATCTAAAAAACGGGATAATAAAAATTTAATTCTCAAAAAAAAGCAAGCCATGGCTGATAATAGGGTTTATGCACCAAAAAAGATAAAACAACCTGGTGAAAAAACTACAGAAGAAAAAAGTTATATTTCTATTTATCCTGTATATACCTATGCATTAAATTATACTGACCAGATACATCCTTTAAGACAAAATGACTTTGTAGCGGCAGGACTTGTAAAAAACAAAGGAGAAAATTTAATTATAATGAAATTTGACATTCCAGGTGATGTGGTAAAAAAGGCAAGTCTGCAGCTTTATGTGGACTATGTAGATGGAGATATAGGTTGTAATATGGGGGTATTTAAAATAAATAATTTAATTTTAAGTGAGAAGAACTCCACTTCTTTAAATGAAATTGAAATCTCTGAAGAGCCATATGTAGAATTTAGTATTAAGAAATATCCCTATAGATTGTCATTGGATATTACAGACCTTGTACTTTCGTGGATTACTGGAGAAAAAAATTTTGGTTTGGCTATAAGGCCAATGTGTTACCATAAGTATAGATCTGTTTATTATTTGGGATCAGTTTATAATAAAAACAAACAATATAGGCCAAGATTAGATTTAATATTGTATAATGCAAAAACAAAGAAAACAACTGTAAAAAAACAAAATGGATTATTTGTTATGGACATAATTGGACTAAATAAGGGATCAATATCTCATCTTAATGAAAAAATTCAAATGAGAATAAAATATAGAGGAACTGAAAATAGAACAGTTAAGGTTATAATAAAAAATATTGGGATGGATAAAAGTATTTATGAAATCCCACTATATTTTGAACCTAATGTAGAAAAGGACTTTATTGTCCGTGCTCCTATTTATGGATTTACACAAGGAAGATATGAGGCATCTATTTATGACATGGGTATGCATAAATTAAGTTCCATGAAATTTAATATAAATTAAAGGAGGCCTTATGAAAAGGTATATATTTGTCCTAATAATTAGTGTTATAATGGCTGCATGTGCTGGAAACATGGATAGTATTAAAAAAGAAAATGAGGAACTAAAAATTAAACTTAATAAATATATACAGGAAAATAAAAGATTAAAGAGCTCTCTTGAAAGTTGTCAGAAAACAAAGGAGATTTTAACTAAGGAAAAGAAATACAGCTACGGTGAGTTATCTGCCCTTAGATATGATGTTAGAAAATTTTTGAGAGATCAGGTGGTTTCAATAGAACAGTTGTCAAATAAAAAAGTTTTGATGGATTATGTTGGTGGAGAAATTATTGAGAGAAATAAATATCAAGATAAGGATGTTACTTATGTGATCTATGGAAAAAAATTTAAATTAGGTGATGAAATAAGAATTGTTAAAGGATTTTTTGCATCTTCAAGTGAATTTAAAATAAAGATTTTTAGGAAAGTAAAAGATGAATATATATGTATTGGGGAGACAAGGTTATATAAAGTTGGGAAAGGTGGTTCACAAGAGATTGTACTGGATAAAAAGATAATTTTAAGTCCTGGGGATATTATAGGGTTCTATTTTCCAGAAGCTACTAATGTGTTTTATGATGAAAATGAAGGATATTTTTCTAGAATTAATGGTGATGTCAAGATAGGTGATTCAATTTCATATAAAGATAGGGGTAATCTTTCTGTGTCCCTGGGAATTATGGGATATTTCAATTAATAGGGGTATTTTATGTCAAAAAGAGTAGTCTTATTAATTTTATTATTGTGGTTTGCAGGTTATAATATTTGTTATAGTGAAAACACATTAACAAAGCCATTGCCACCACAATTTGAGACCTTTTATGATGATTTTATTAAGTATGTGGGATCTAAAATTGATCTGGAAATTAATAAAAACAAGTCAATTTTAAATAATGAAAAACTTCCAGAATATAGAAGGGAATTGGCTAAAAGTGATATTAATAACTTAAAGCTTTTAAAAAAAAGGATTAATGATCTAGAGACAGTTAGAAAATTGTATAATGACACCAAATCTGCATATGATAGTGTAAAAGAATTGGCGAAAAAGTGGGAGCAGATGCATTTTTCCAGGCCTACTATGTCTTTTCTCCCAGATGAGCTTGTAATAAAAGATATTACAGATATGTCTTCTTATATGGATACATTGACCAAAGGATATGATTATTATAAAAAAATAACAGATCTAGGTCAAAAATTAAAGGGTGTGGATTTAATAGATTATGATAAGGACACAAACAAACTAGCCAAGGCCTTGATATCTCTTGGGTCTGTTATGTCTGAATTTGGAGATAAGGTTCCTTTAATAGGCAGTTTTTTAAAGGGATATGGAGATATAACTACACAATTTGTTGACAATTTAAATAACCTAAAAAAGAAAATGGATGAAAATATCAATCAGGGGTGTATTGGAACTGGAAGCAGACTCATTGGAGACATTAGAAACAAGGCCATGATTGATCAAGGCTATCACTTACTTGTATGCAGGGAACCTGGATTCAGGGATCTCTACACATCAGTTCAAGATCCTTCTGATGTGTTTTTGTGGGATGCATCTGCAATTAGAGAAGTGGGTGGAGAAAAGAAAAAAGGCAGGTGGTTTCATCTAAAAGAGGTAGCTCCTTGGCTAAATAAAGAGCAAGTTGAAAAGGCCTATAAGATTTATTTTAAAAATGGTATCAAAAATCCCAGCGTTAAGGATGTAATATCAGAGATAAAAAAAGTAGTGGATATTATCCCTGTACTTGAAAGCAAAGGTGTGCCAGCATCAGGTCAACTTAAAATAAAAGTAAAAATCGTTCGTGCCATTGATGGAAGACAGATCCAAAATGCATTTATTAATATATTTGACGAAAATAACAATTTATTAATAAATGATCGCAGTGGAAAATATTTAACAATACCTGCATCTGATGTCACAGGTAAGCATTTTCTGTATGTGGATCTAGATGATTCTGTTAAAGATATTTGGAAAAGTTTTAAAAAAGTAAAGGTGGAATATTTTGTTGGAAAGCCTACGTATACACATTTATCAATATCTAAAAGATATATATTCTCAAATTATCCTCACGAAATACAATTACTTGTAAGTGTAAAGGATGGTGAGGACAATTTTATAAATAAGGGTATGGTTACCATTAGCACTATTCCTTCAAAAATAGGGTATTTTCGTCCCAGTGCTACATTTTTTGATTCATCTATATCAAAAGGCAATATATCTGTTGAGTGGATACCATATGGTCCAGATATTCCACAGGGTAAAATAAGATTTATAGCAAGGTATCACGGAAATCGAATAAATGGAAACTATATTAGCCCAAGCGAGGATTCAAAGGAAATTATAAGCTTTAAGAAGTTATTAACAAAGACTAATATTGTCAGGATCAAAGAAAGTAAGGTTTTTTGGAGATTAAAAAATCTGGTTTTAGATGAGCTAGGGAATGAAGTAAATGAAGGAAACATTGAATTTTGGTGCAAAGATGGAAAGTTTTTTAAATCGCTAGATAGTGATAAAGGATTAAAGAAAATAGTAGTTCCCACTGGCACAGAAATATTCTGGCAGTATCCAGAGGGTCTAAATTCCACATCTATCATTAAGGCCAGATATGAGGGCTACAAGGATTTAGATAAATATATATTATATGCACCAAGTGATAAGTTTATTTTGCTTCCAGAAATAGAAAAAGTATCTCCGAATTTTAATATCCTAAACGTTGCAAAGACAGGTAAAAAACAGTGGCATATTTTGGCAGAGCTTGTGGACAATGAAGGTGAGAAATTTAATACTGGATTTATATCTGTAGAATCTACCCTTGGAAGTATAAAATTAGAGGGCTACCCTGGCTTAACAGCTCCCAATCAAAAACGAAATATCTCAATAACCTGGACTGAACCAGATAACCTAAATGGAGAAAAGGCAGATATCTTATTAAAATATTCAGGTGGTGTTGATAAATTTATTGAATACTTGAAAACAGAAAAGAGATTGGTGTTGCCCAAAGATATCCTGTTGGATACAGAGATTTATGCTGAAGTAAAAAACAAAGGCAAGGGCCTCTTTAAATACGAATTAGAAGCAGGAGTGAAAGACGCAAACGGAGGCTTTGTTAAAAAAGGAAATCTGGAAGTAAGTGTAGATCAAGGCTCAATATTTCCAGGGAAAAAACATATGGTTTTAGACCTTTCACTGAAAAATCCTGTACGTCTTTTATGGCAGGGAAAGCTAGAAAATAAAGATTTGACCTTTCATTTTAAGTACACAGGAGATAGGTCTGGAAAACAGGGTGAGAATGTATTGTATAAAGAGAGTTCTAAGGACTTTATAATTAAATCAGATATTGTTAAAACATCTCCCTTTTTGCTGACCACCCAAGAGTTAAATGCTGTTACAGGTAAAAATTTTAAGATGATAAATCCTCCTCAGATTCATATACATCTAGACAACGTCCAAAAATCAGAAAATATAGTAGAGGTTGAGAGTAATAGGTTTTGGTCCAGTGCGTGGAAGGATGGCAGGAAAAAAGGGTCCATTGCCTTTAGACACGTAATATACCTTTCAGTAATTTATTCATCTGACATTCAAAGGTCTTGGAGTCTATTGGTACCTCAATTATATAGCAGATATTCAGCAAGGGGGATTAAACTAAAAAAAGCCAATATTGGAGATAATTCTCTCTATTATAGACAGGGTGAAAATGAATATTATTTTGTCAAATATAAAGATTTTATGATTTTTCTTAGTAGATTTAATGGGTTTGATGGTAAAAAGGTAATCAGAAGGGTAATTGAAAAGATTGATAATAGTACCAAACAATAAAAAGTTAATACAGCATGTAACATTAATATTTTAGTGACAGAAATGAGCTAAAAATTTTTTGCTCCAAGTAACCAGAGATGCAAGTAGTAGCCTTGGTATAGTAATCCAGAATAAGGATGCACCAATTGCAACAAACAGTAGTGTGTCTTCTAGAAGTGAGTGAGAGATTGCAATATGGTAATTTAGGATATCAGCATTTTCTTTTTTTATTTTTTTATTATCTACGTTATGTATCAATATTCCTGCACCATAGGCAAGTCCCAGGGTATTTGCAACTATCCAAAGAAAAGCAGCATCTTTAGGTACACCTAGAATCATTAGAGGATATTTTAAAATTTTAGTTAGATAATATGATATTTTAAATTCTTCCAATAATGATTGGAGTATCATGAGCAAAATTATTAACACAATGATCTTTACAGTTAAATATGAAGCCCCTATTGCCCAATTTTTTAGTTCATGAAAAAAATTAGATTGTAATATTATTTCAGAGTTTGAGACCATGACCTGCTTTGAATTGTTTAAGGGAATTAAAAGATTTAAGATATATGCACCAATAAAACTGGTTATTATCCTTACAATAGTGATTTTTATAAAAGAAGACCCTGTTTTTTTCTGCACAGCACCCTCAACTGGTAAATTATGGGATATAAGACACATAAGGGCAAGTATTGTAATTTCCCTCTGTGAAAAGGAAAGGGTATTAATAGTTGCAATTGCTGCGTATATATTTATAAGTCCTGCTGTGATGTAAACTAACGCCCCATCACCACTTACCCCCACTGATTTAAATAGTGGTTCAAATAGCCCAGCTATTTGGGGAAGCACATTAAATGCTTTTATTAAAAATACTAAAAAAGATATGGGTATTGTGATTTTAATAATCCAGATACTGGTGGGGATTGCTGGTTTAAACCCCTTTGAAACTGCAGAAAAAAGTTTCTCTTTAAAGTGTTTTACCATTTTAATTGTCTATTAATTGAAGGTAGTTTTTTGCACTTGTTAGGTAGTGATACTCCCTAGCACCTTTAATTAGATCCTTTTCTTGTGGCGGGTTTTTT
The DNA here is from genome assembly GCF_054654515.1 of Desulfothermus okinawensis JCM 13304. Classification (NCBI taxonomy): domain Bacteria; kingdom Pseudomonadati; phylum Thermodesulfobacteriota; class Desulfovibrionia; order Desulfovibrionales; family Desulfothermaceae; genus Desulfothermus; species Desulfothermus okinawensis. The sequence continues at coordinate 43,520 of NZ_BAAIEW010000007.1, forward strand.
AAGACTTCAATGATCCTCTTTGATAATTCAATATGGTCGCCAACACTCACCAATGGACCCAGCTCTCCACCCCTTAAAATTTCTCTGGGTCCACTCATGCAATCTGTTGATATAACAGGTGTTCCAAGGGCCATGGCCTCAACCAGTGCATTGGGAGACCCTTCCCATCTGGATGATAAAACAAAGAGGTCTGCATTTTTCAAATAGGGATAGGGATTTTTTTTAAAACCCAGAAAGTCTACTTTTTCTCTAATATTTAGTTCCATACATAGATTTTCCAGCTGTTTTTTTAGTTCACCTTCTCCCAGTATTAGTAGTCTGGCCTCTACTTTCCTGTTCACCAAGGATACGGCCTTTATCAATGTCTTAAAATCCTTTTGATATGTTAGCCTCCCCATTCCCACAATTACTGGTACCTTTTTAGGTGGATTTAGCCACTTATGTTCTATTTTTTCTTGTGCGAGTTCATAGATTTCATTGGTTATTGTAGGGTTTTTTATTACATAAGCCTTATCTTGCACATCTGGACAAAATGAGATTATATCCTCTATGACCCCCTTTGATACACCTATTATGCCGTTGGCATGGGGAAGAAATTTCTTTAATAAAAGCAGTCTAAAATCAATATAGGGTTTAGGCTTGTTTTTCTCAAAGAGAGAGCGCCTTATATGTGTTCCAAACCTGATAAAGATCTTTGTATCTACCCTGGATATCCTTTTTGCAATAATCGCCATTATTCCAGCACGCTCCTTCATTACCAACAGGGATTTAATCTTTTGTTTTCTTAAGATTTTTACCATATAAGGTATGCTCAGGAATGTGTGTTTATATGGAAGCTGTATGATTTTTACCTGTGAGGGGATCTTTTTTACAAATTTTCCCCTTGATTTAATCCTGTACAAATTAACTCCCACATCTAGCTCCAAGAAACCCTGCATGAGATTAACCGCCATTTTTTCAACACCACCATCACCTGAGAAGGAGAGGAGCATATTTACTTCCATGAAATACTCCGTTAACCTTTTAGAATATTTGAATATAGCGAAATATATTGTCTTACCATCCTGTCAATAGAAAAATGGTTTCTAACAATCTCCTTTCCCCTAAGCCCCATTTTTTCTCTAAGGGATTTATCTTTGAGCAAACAAACAGTTTTGTTAATAAAGTCCTCTGTGTCTCCTTTTTTAAACAACAGTCCATTTTCATTGTTCCAGACAATCTCTGGTATCCCCCCAACTGCAGATGCAACTATAGGCACACCTGCTGAGCTTGCCTGGAGCAGAGATACTCCAAGTCCTTCCATGGATGCTGGATGTACTATTAAATCTAGACATGGTAATATCTTTTCCAAATCCCACCTAAAACCAACGACCTTTATATATTTCTCCAATCTAGAAGTTTTAATTTTATCTCCAATTTCTTTTAAAAGAGGCCCTTTTCCAAACAAGAGAAATACCACATCAGGTACTTGTTTTATAATAAAAGGTGCTGCTTTAATTAAAAATTCATGGCCTTTTCTGGGTATGAACTGGGCAATCATCCCAACTGTTTTAACCTTATTTGATAGGGAAAATTCTCTTAAGAAAAAATTCCTGTCACAGTCTTTGTTGTAAAAATCATAGTCAATTGCACTTGAGATAACTATTATATCTTTTTTTGTTACACCTTGTCTTGTTAAAACGTTAACTATTCCTCTGGAGATTGACACTATCTTGTCATAAAGGGAATATTTTAGCTTTAATAGGTACTTGCTTTCTGGATTATCTACCCGTCTCGTGATTACTGATTTTGTCTTTGATAATTTTGCTGCGACTCCTCCCCAAAGATCAGCTCCTCTCCTGCTGTGCACGTGAATTATATGGGGTTTTTCTTTTTTTATGATACCAAGAAGTTTAAATAAAAATAGTAAATCTATATCTCCATACATAGCTACATCATAGATTTTACATATCCCTGTACATTTTTTTGAGATATCGCTATTTTTTGGACAGACTAGTAAGTTTTCTCCAAAGGAGTTTTCTTTGAGTCCCTTTAATAGGTAATAGACCTGTTTGGCACCTCCATATAGGTGCATACCTGTTTCAATATGAAGTATTTTGGGGTGATTACTATTCATGTGGTCAAATTTGAGGTTTTTGGATTCAAATTTCAAGCAAAAAAAGAGGCAGGATGAAATTATCCATCCTGCCATCTATATTAAGGAGGGGGAGAGATGGCTAAGTTATAATATATATCTACTTAGGTCCCTGTCTTCCTGGAATTCTTTTAATTTCTCTCTCACATATTGAGCATTAATTGTGATTTTCTCGCCCTGTTTTTCTGGCGCTTCAAATGAGAGATCGTGCAGGACCCTTTCCATTAAAGTATAGAGCCGTCTAGCCCCGATGTTTTCTGTCTCTTCGTTTATTTTTTCAGCAAAGCTTGCTATTTCATATAAGGCGTTGTCAGTGAATTCTATTTCAACGCCTTCTGTTTCAAGGAGCGCTTTGTATTGAACAGTCAATGCGTTGCGTGGCTCGGTTAAGATTTTATAAAAATCTTCTTTTGTCAAGGGGGAAAGTTCCACTCTTAGTGGAAATCTTCCTTGGAGCTCTGGAATCAAATCAGATGGCTTGGCATAGTGGAAGGCACCAGCTGCAATAAAGAGTATATGATCGGTCTTTATCATGCCATATTTGGTGTTCACCACACACCCTTCTACTACGGGAAGCAGGTCCCTTTGTACACCTTCCCTTGATACATCTGCCTGCCTGCTGTCTCCTTTGCTGCAAATTTTATCTATTTCGTCTAAAAAGATAATACCTGTTTGTTCTACCCTCTCCTTTGCCATTTCAACTACCTTGTCCTGATCAATGAGTCTTTCGCTCTCCCTTTGTAATAGATATTCATATGCATCTTTTACCTTCATTTTTCTGATTTTCTTTTTTTTGGGAAACATCTTTGAAAACATCTCTTGTAGTTGCATCTCCATATCTTCCATTCCGGGCATTGACATGACCCCAACATGGACAGTAGGGGTCTCAACTTCTACTTCAACCATTCGATTGTCTAATTTCCCTTGTCTCCATAGCTCTCTAAATTTTTCCCTTGTGGAATCTTGTGTTGTTGAGGTGTCTGAATCATTGTTTTCCATGAATTGAGGCGGCCCAAACTTTGGATGCTTTCTGGAACCAGGTAAAAGCAAATCTAAAAGTGCCTCTTCAGCAAGTACTTCTGCCTTTTCCTTCACCCTCTCCTGTTCTTCTTTCCTCACCATATTTACGCCAATTTCCATGAGATCTCTTACCATGGATTCCACATCTCTTCCAACATATCCAACTTCTGTGAATTTAGATGCCTCTACTTTAAAGAAGGGAGAGCCAGCCAGTTTTGCTAACCTCCTTGCAATCTCTGTCTTTCCAACCCCTGTGGGACCTATCATGATAATATTTTTGGGAGCAACTTCTTCCCTTAGCTCTGGTGATAATTTTTTCCTCCTCCATCTGTTTCTAAGCGCCACAGCAACCATTTTTTTTGCTTCACCCTGTCCAACTATATATTTGTCCAGTTCCTTTACTATTTGTCTTGGAGTCAAACTCTCTTCCATTAAAAAACCTCCTGCATATTCTTATTTCTTGAGATATTCTACTACAATTTCAGAATTGGTATACACGCACATAGAAGCAGCTATTTTCAAAGAATCCTCCACAATTTCTTTAGCTGACAACTGGGTATGCATGCAAAGTGCCTTGGCAGCAGCCATGGCGTATGGTCCACCAGAGCCAATTCCTATTATGTTGTCATCTGGTTCAATTACATCACCTGTTCCACTAATTAAGAGTATATTCTCAGCATTGGCCACAAGTAACATGGCCTCCAGTCGTCTTAAATATTTGTCTGTCCTCCACTCCTTGGCCAACTCCACACTGGCCCTTAAGAGATTACCTGAAAATTCTTCAAGCTTTGCCTCAAATTTTTCAAACAATGTAAATGCATCTGCAGTGGCGCCGGCAAATCCTGCTATTATCTTATTTTTATACAATCTTCTTACTTTTTTTGCCTTGTGTTTTATGGAGATGGCCTGTCCCAGGGTCACCTGGCCATCTCCTCCTATGGCTACACCACTTTCATCTTTTACTGCCAGGATTGTAGTGCCTTTTATCTCAACCATTTAAGCTCCTGAAATGCTATTTAAGAGTTAAATATTTCCTCTGCCACTTCACACCATAGTTTAAACATATCCTCAGAAAATAAATAAAGATAACAGGTTTTAACCCCGGTATTTGGGAGGACTTCTTTTATCGTCCCAATGGCAATTTGGGCTGCTTCCCTTTTGGGGTACCCATAGACTCCACAACTGATGGCTGGAAAAGCAATTGTTGTCAAGTGGTTTGAATCTGCCAATTTTAGTGAATTTTTATATGCATTTTTCAGAAGTTCTGGTTCATTGTGTTTCCCATCCCTATAAATGGGGCCAACAGTGTGTATCACATATTTTGCCTTTAACTTAAAACCAGGGGTAATTACAGCCTCCCCTGTTGGTAGGGGGCCATTTTCCTGAACCCATTTCATACCAGCTTTTTTTAGTTCTGGACCAGCTGCCCTATGAATGGCTCCATCAACCCCTCCTCCTCCTGCGAGCTGGGAATTTGCGGCGTTTACAATAGCATCCACATTTGCTTTTGTAATGTCCCCCTGAAGTATGATTATTCCCTTGTCCCCAAGGGTAAAATTTTTTTTCATACCCTCTCCTCCAAAAATTTTGTTGTATTCTTTACACCATAATTAAAACATTAGCACGTTCTGTAATATGTCAAGCAAGGACTTGTGTATTGACAGGATTTAAATTAGTGATGATCCTTATCTTCTATGGGATTTTAGGGTTAGCCCAGGTTTTGAGCAAACTTGGGCTAAGGTTTTTTTACTAAAAAATTAGAGAGTTTTTGGTATGTACCATTTTTTTGACATTTTTATTGTGATAATGGCTGTAGTTATTGCAGGAGCCCTCTTGATTAAAAGATTTATGCAAATTTTTGACAAAACCAAAGAAGGCTCCCCATGCGTGGGTTGCTCAAATTCAGACTGCCCTTATAAAGATAAAGACCTTAACCAGTAGTTTGAGTGGCAGGGGTCTTATCATTCAGTTGATTTTCCCTGTTTCCCTGGATATTTCCTCCTGGTTTATTAGTTGGATATAGATAGATTTTATCTTCAGCAATGAGCCCCATGGCCAGTAAGAATTTTTTTCCATCATTTTCAGTTGACCATACATTGAAAAGAGAAAAAATGGAGTTTAAGACATCCATTTTTTTCTCATCTTGTTTTTCTTCTCCATGACCCCCTGTAGGGGGGGTATTTTGTTCTGTTAGCTGGAGTTTTTGAACTGACTCTGGATTATCTGGGGACTTAAAGTTTGTTTTGTCTTCAATTATATGTCCATTATCCTTTGGCTGGGCTGTGGTTGTATTTTTCGGTATGGTAGATTTTGAACCATTCAGGGAGAGGGGCTTTATATCAATTTCAAAATTAAAATTGGATTTAAGCAAGGTATCTTTCCTGGTTTTTAAATTTAGTACCATCTGGTGTGATATCTCTCTGGAATTCATCTTAAAATTGGTTTTTTGTATGAACTCCTGGGACAATCCCAGCTCAATATTCACATCTAACTTTTTGCCATCTTCGGTTTCAACAGTTAGTTCCATGTCCATTTTTACCTTTTCAATATCTTTGTAAAATTTGTTGTAACCAAGTTTATTCATGTTTGCCTGATGGCGGAAATTGCCTTTATAATTCAGGTGTTCTGAGAGTAGCGTCTTTTCCATATGTGAAAAATCAAATTTATCTATATCTACAATCTCAACATCTTTGCCTGTAAACTTTTCAATTATGGATTCCAACATCTTTAGATTATCAGAAGATAGGTTCTTTAAACCTTCCTGATTTGTGCTGGATATAGAAACAGAGTCCCTGGTTTGGGGTGTTGATATATTTTTTAAATTTTGTGGTGATAGCTGGTTTTCTTTTGATGGATCCTGGTCATAGGATATTTTGTTATATTGAGTGTTAAGGTAGAGGATTGAGGAATTTATTTTCATGGTTTATCCCTCCTTTTTCATATCTTAATCGACATGGGAGGGATAAAATTTAGGGGGAAAATATTTTAGTTATTCTTCTGGAAAATCCATATAAATTTCAACTTCTCCACCATACCCTCTTTTGAGCTTGGCATTATGGTATCTCTTTTTAAACACGTGGATCATCTTTGTATTGTCTATTAAAACAGTGGCTATAAATCCTTTGTATCCGTTTTCTTTTGCAATTTTCTCAAGGAGTTTGAGTAAAAACGATCCAATCCCCATATTTTGCAGATCATCTCTAACCACAAAGGCCACTTCTGCATACTCTTTACTTATATCTGAACTAGCATATGAACCAATTGCCACAATTTCCTTTTTTCTCCCCTTTTGGAGTAGTCCCACCATTGTCATATTTTTTCTGTAGTCCACCCTGGCCCACTCATTCTGGAGCATTTGTCTGGAAAAGACCTTCTTTTTTTGGAAAAACCTGTAATATACAGTTGTATCTTTTAAAGAATAAAAGAAATTTCTTGAAGCAAATTCATCTGAGGGAAGAAGTGGCCTAAATTCAATGTTCCTGCCATTGGGAAGGGTGTAATTGTATTTATATTTTTCAATAAATATGAGGTCTTCTTTTTTGGGAGGTAATTGATCTGGGAAAATGTAGTGTTTCTTTTTGGCTTCATTAATTAGTTCTTCTCTGAACTTTGGATGTGCAATTTGGGCCAGCTCCATCACCCTTTGGTATATGGACTTTCCATAGAGTTCTGCTATTCCATACTCAGTAACCACAATGTCCACGTCTGCCCTGGTTGTTGCTACTCCAGCACCTTCGCTTAACTGTGGTACTATCCTGGAAACCTTCCCATCCTGGGCAGTTGAAGGTAAGGCAATTATTGAAAAACCACCTTTTGACATCTTTGAACCCCTTATGAAGTCTACCTGGTCACCAATTCCACTGTAGAACAAATATCCCTTTGAATCTGTACAGATCTGGCCAGTTATATCCACTTCAAGTGCTGAGCTCAGCGAAATAAAATGGTCATTTTTTGCTATTATGTTGGGATCATTTACAAAATCAGAAGACTTAAAATAAAACATGGGGTTGTTGTTTACAAAATTATACAATTTTTCAGTTCCCATACAAAGGGATGCTACTGCTCTGTCTGGGAGGTAAGATTTTTTTCTGTTTGTTATTACCTTATTTTCAAACAAGGGAAGAAAACCATCAGTTATGACTTGGGTGTGTATTCCAAGATCCTTTTTATTCATAAGGTAAGGTAATATGGCATCGGGTAGATGGCCAAATCCCACCTGGAGTGTTGCTTCATCATCTATGAGCTGATTCACATAGAATGCTATTCTCTCAATTATTTCTTTGTTCTTTTTTCTGGGCACTGCTTCTACCAATGGTTCTTCATAAAAAACAAGATAGTCTATGTCGTCTATATGTATTAGACTATCTCCCCATGTCCTGGGCATTCTGGGATTTATTTGCGCAATAACCAGGTCTGCGCTCTTAAGTCCAGCATAAGTTATATCAACTGATATCCCTAAGCTGCAATATCCAAATTTATCTGGTGGGGAAACCTGAATTAAAGCTACATCAAGCCCTATGGATTTTGAATAGAATAACTCTGGGATTTCAGATAAGTATGCGGGGATGTAGTCTATTTTTCCTTCAAATGCCGCCTGGCGCATCTTTAAACTTATGAAAAATAACTTAAGGGAGAATCTCCTCAAAAAATTTTCATCATCTATATAATCCCCAAAGGTGGAGGAGAGCATTTGATAGATGACTATATCCTGGAGATTTTGGTCTTTTACCATTTCCCTGATGAGGTGTTGGGGTTCTCCACATCCTGTGCCCACAAAGACCCGACTTCCATTTTTTATCTTTCTAATTGCTTGTTCCACACCTACCAGCTTTTTTGAACATATATCAGGTAGATCCATGTTTTTTTATTCTCCAGGTTGTTGATTTTTGTTTTTAGTGTATGTACCAAAAAACCAAGTGAGTTAATGATATATGAATATATCATTCATAATGATAGGTCAAGAAACTCAAAATCAAAGAATTTTAGGGAGGTTTTATGGTTATAGATTTAGGTGAAGGCATGCATTATGAAGGGTTTTGTATAAGACCACCAAGTGAGGCCTTCAGTATTTTACTTCAGGTAACTGTTGGTTGTTCTCACAATAAATGCACTTTTTGTGGCACATATAAACAAAAGAGATTTAGGATAAAAGAATGGGACATAGTGTTCAGCGATATATTATTTGCTTCCAAATATATGAGAAATCAAAATAGGTTGTTTTTAATGGATGGAGATGCACTTATTATCCCTAAGAGAAAGCTAGTTCCTTTAATTGATGCCATAAATAAACATCTGCCCTGGCTCGAGAGGATAGGTACCTATGCAAATGCAAAAAGCCTTAGAAAAAAGACCTTAGAAGAGCTAATTGAGCTCAAAGAGAAAAAGTTGGGTATTATATATCTTGGGGTAGAGAGTGGAGACGATGAAGTTTTAAAGGATATTAATAAAGGAGCTACTTCTTCTGAATATGTTGAGCTTGCAAAAAAGGTTAAGCTCTCTGGTATAAAACTCTCTGTTACTGTGCTTCTTGGAATTGCAGGTAGAATGAGATCCCTTGAGCATGCAAGGGCAACTGGAGAATTGCTTACAAAAATGGATCCTGACTATGTGGGCGCACTCACACTTATGTTAATACCTGGAACTCCTTTACACGATAAATATGAGAGGGGTGAATTTGAACTTCCAGACAAATATGGAATGCTAATGGAACTTAGGGAAATGATAAGGTTTACTGATCTTACCCATGGCCTTTTCACTTCAAACCATGCTTCAAACTATCTCCCGTTAAAGATAAAATATCCAGAAGGGAAAAAAGGTGCGTTAGAGATGATTGACAAAGCAATAAAAGGGAAGATTGGCCTTAAGCCCGAGTGGATGCGCGCACTTTAATGAATAGGTTGGTTGTGAAATAGTGAACAAAGTAATCAGTTTTTAAACTGAGTTTTAAAAAAATCTTTGACAGACAGGTGGAAATGAGATAAACAGACTCCAATTTGTAACAATTTTCACAAAGTCCTAATAACACACAAAAAACAAGGTTGGAGGGCAATTCTATGATAGAGCTAAACATTACCTTTTTTATTCAACTGGTAAATTTTTTGATCTTGCTGGCTGTGTTAAATCTTATTTTGTATCGTCCCATTAGGGGGATACTAAAGCAGAGACAGGAGAGGCTTTCTGGTTATCTGTCTGACATTGAACAATTTAATGAACAGGCAGGTGAAAAATTGAAAAATTATGAAGAGCAATTAAATCAAGCCAGGGTTGAGGCCTCAAAACTAAAAAATGATTTTAAGGCTGAAGGTGTAAAAGAAGAACAGGTTGTACTTACTAAAGCAAAGGAAGAGGCCCAGGCAAAGCTAATGGCTGCACGTGAGGACCTTGAGAAACAGGTAAGCTCTGTAAAGCAAGAACTTCTGGCCAAAGTAGACGAGTATGCAAATATGGTGGCACAAAGGGTTATGGCTTAAATCCCAATAATAGAAAAAAAGAGGTTTAAGGAGGTTGGTTTTGAAAAAAATAATAAAAAGGACATTGTTGGTTCTGGCTCTCCTTCTTATGGGGAGTGTTGTTTGGGCCTCTGGCCATGGTTCTGAGGAAGCCTCTTCTGCTGCTGCCTGGAAAGACTTTTTTTGGCGTTGTGTAAATTTTGCCCTATTTTTGGGTATTATCTATAAGTTGGCAGGCAGCAAGATAAAAGATTTTTTTGGGGGGAGGACCAGAGATATTGAAAGTAAATTTAAATCCCTTGAAAAAAGGCGGAGTGAAGCTGAACAGAAATTAAAAGAAGTAGAGGCTCGCATTGCAAATGTGGAGCAGGAGAGGGAGGAAATTTTGGCTGAGGCCAGGCGTCAGGGTGAGGCAATAAAAAGTGCCATAATAGAAAAGGCCTATAAGGACGCTGAAGAAATTAAAAAGCAGGCGGAGATAAAGGCCCAGCAAGAATTTGAACAAGCTATAGAATTAATTAGGGCTGAGATGGCAGACAAGATTATTGAGTCTGCTGAGAAGATAATTTTGAGTAGGCTAGGGGTTAAGGAACAGGAACAATTAATTGATAAATATCTAACAAAGGTGGTGCTCAATTGAAACAGGAAATAATAGCAAAAAGGTACTCCAGGGCATTGTTCGCAATTGGCCAGGAGGAAGGTCCTGAGGCCTTGAGGAAATATGGCGCGGAACTTGGGGCCTTTTGTGACCTTGTGGAGAGTGAGCCTATTTTGCTTAGGATTTTTAAAAATCCTGTTATCAGGGTGGAGGACAAAAAGGTCCTAATAGGTAAGATCCTTGATAAAATAGGCGCCTCCAAGGTTGTTAAAAATTTCTTTATGCTCCTGGCTGAAAAAAAACGTCTTCCTTATATCCTAGATATAAGGAACTATTATCAAAAGTTACTTGATTTATTTGAAGGTATTGTTCGTGGTCATCTTGTTACTGCTATTGATTTAAATGATGATAAGAAAGAGAGCATTAGAAAGAGCTTAGAGGAGAAGATGGCCAAGAAGTTTGTTTTAGATTTTCAGGTGGACAAGGGTATTTTAGGTGGTGTGGTCTTAAAGGTTGGGGATAAGGTGTATGATGCCAGTTTAAGGGCCCAATTAAATATATTGAAAGAAAAAATAAAAAGGGGTGAGTAGTGGCCATGCAAATTAGATCAGAAGAAATTACCAAAATTATTCAAGATCAGATAAAAAGCTATGAGGAAAAAATGGAAATGGCAGAGACCGGTGTGGTCCTGTCAGTGGGTGATGGAATTGCCAGGGTGTATGGACTTGAGAATTGTATGTCCATGGAGCTTCTTGAGTTTCCTGGTGAGATATATGGAGTTGCTCTAAACCTGGAAGAAGATAATGTTGGTGTTGCACTCCTTGGAGAAGATACCCACATCAAAGAAGGAGACATTGTAAAGAGAACAGGAAGGGTTTTTTCAGTTCCTGTAGGAGATGCAGTAGTTGGTAGGGTCATAGACCCTGTGGGTAATCCCCTAGATGGTCTTGGCCCTGTATCCATGAAAGAGACCAGGTTGGTTGAGATCAAAGCACCTGGTATTATTGTGAGAAAACCAGTTCATGAGCCAATGTACACTGGTCTCAAGGCTGTTGATGCAATGACTCCAATTGGGAGGGGTCAACGTGAGCTAATCATTGGTGATAGGCAGGTGGGTAAGACAGCAATTTGTATTGATGCTATTTTGGCACAAAAAGAGAGCGATGTATATTGTTTTTATGTTGCAATAGGCCAGAAGAAATCCACAGTTGCCCTGGTAGCAGAGACCTTGAGGAAACATGGTGCAATGGAATATACCACAATAATTTCAGCTACTGCATCTGATCCAGCTGCCCTTCAGTACATTGCACCTTACAGTGGGTGTACAATGGCTGAGTATTTTAGAGATAGTGGTAAGCACGCCTTAATTATATACGATGACTTATCAAAACAGGCAGTTGCATACAGACAGATGTCCTTGCTTCTCAGACGTCCTCCAGGACGTGAAGCATTTCCTGGTGATATTTTCTATTTGCATTCTAGGCTACTTGAACGTGCTGCAAAATTAGATGATAAACATGGAGCTGGTTCATTAACAGCACTTCCAATAATTGAGACCCAGGCTGGTGACGTTTCTGCATATATTCCAACAAACGTTATCTCAATTACAGATGGCCAGGTATATCTTGAGCCTGACTTGTTCAACGCTGGTTTTAGGCCTGCAATTAACGTTGGTCTTTCAGTATCAAGGGTTGGTGGTTCTGCTCAGGTAAAGGCAATGAAAAAGGTTGCAGGTACCCTTCGTCTAGACCTTGCCCAGTACAGAGAATTGGCGGCATTTGCCCAGTTTGGATCTGACTTGGACAAGGCTACCATGCAGAGGTTAGAGCGTGGTAAGAGGATGATGGAGCTCTTAAAGCAACCTCAATATCAGCCACTTCCTGTTCAAGAACAGGTGGTTGTATTATACGCAGGGACCCGTGGATATTTAGACGATGTACCTGTTGAAGCTGTTTCAAAATTTGAAAAGGAATTTCTTGAGTTCATGAGAAATTCCAAGGGTGATATACTAAATGCAATTAAGGAGACCAATGATTTAGATGAGGCAACAGAGGAGAAGTTGAAAGCTGCATTGGAGGAATTCAAGAAGACTTTTCAGGCCTAACACTTTATTAAGGAAAAAGGGGAAAATCCATGCCTTCATTGAAGGATGTTAAAAAGAAAATAGAGTCAGTACAAAAGACCCAGCAGATTACAAGGGCAATGAACATGGTGGCGTCAGCAAAGCTAAGACGTGCCCAGGAGAGGATAGAAAAGTTCAGGCCCTATGCTGATAAATATTATGAAATGTTAAAGGACCTATCCAAGGGTGTGGATGTAAGTGTCCATCCTCTGCTAGAGCCAAGGGAGGAGATAAAATCCACAGGAATTGTTCTTATTACTTCAGAGAGGGGACTTTGTGGAGCCTTTAATACAAATTTAATAAATAAGGCTGAGAGGTTAATTAGGGAAAAGAGTGGAGAGGGAAAGGCCGTTAAGGTACTTGCTGTAGGTAGAAAGGCGGCTCATGCTGCAAAAAAGGCCGAGGGTGTAGAGGTTTTGAACTCTTATGTTGGGGTTATGGACAATTTTGACTTTACCCTTGCAAACAAGATAGGTCTTGAAATTATTAAGGCATATGAAGACCATGTGGTAGATGAAGTTTTTCTAATCTACGGTCAGTTTGTAAGTATCTTAAGGCAAGAGCCTGTATCCCTGAAGATTTTACCAGTTACCCAGCCTGAGACAGAAGAAGAGGAAGAAAAAGGGCCAAAGGCGCTTTATATGTATGAACCTTCAGTAGAAGGTCTTTTAGCTGAGCTTTTACCAAGGTTTATTAAGGTACAGGTATACAGGGGAATGTTAGATACCTCAGCAAGTGAGCATGCAGCAAGGATGACTGCTATGGACACTGCTTCTAAGAACTGTGACGAAATGATCCACAAGCTAACACTGGCTTATAATAAGGCAAGGCAAGCTGCCATCACCGCCGAGTTACTTGATATTGTTGGCGGTGCAGAGGCATTAAAAGGATAAATAAGGGGGAAGTAATGAGTGAGAATATAGGAAAAATAGTTCAAGTTTTAGGAGCTGTTGTAGACGTTGAGTTTGAAGAGGGCAAATTGCCCAATATCTTAAATGGTATTAAGGTATTGGATCCAAGTAGGTCTGAAGAAGAGGCGTTGATACTTGAAGTTGCCCAGCAGCTCGGTGACAATGTTGTGAGATGTGTTGCCATGGACACAACAGATGGTTTGGTTCGTGGTATGAAGTGTCTGGACACTGGGCAACCAATTGCCACACCTGTTGGTAAGCCTGCATTGGGCAGGATTTTAAATGTTGTTGGTCGTCCAGTGGACGAAATGGGACCAGTAGAGGCAGAGGAATTTTGGCCAATTCACAGACCAGCCCCATCCTTTACTGAGCAGTCTACAAAGGTTGAACTGCTTGAAACTGGTATCAAGGTTGTTGATTTGATGATCCCATTTCCAAAGGGTGGTAAAATGGGATTGTTCGGTGGTGCAGGTGTTGGTAAGACAGTTATCCTCATGGAGATGATCAACAATATTGCTAAACAGCATGGTGGTAAGTCAGTTTTTGCAGGGGTTGGTGAGAGGACAAGGGAAGGTAATGATTTGTACCTTGAGATGAAAGAAGCAGGTGTTCTTCCAAATGCAGCTCTAGTATATGGTCAGATGAATGAGCCCCCAGGAGCCAGGGCAAGGGTTGCACTAACTGCTCTTACTGTTGCTGAATACTTCAGGGACGTAGATGGTGAAGACGTACTTCTTTTTATTGACAACATCTTTAGATTTACCCAGGCAAATATGGAGGTGTCTGCACTTCTTGGTCGTATGCCTTCTGCAGTTGGATATCAGCCAACTCTGGCAACTGACCTTGGTGAGCTTGAGGAAAGGATTACCTCTACCAACAAGGGTTCAATTACATCAGTCCAGGCTATTTACGTACCAGCAGACGACTTGACAGACCCAGCACCAGCTACCACATTTTCCCACTTAGATGGTACTTTGGTTCTGTCTAGGCAAATTGCAGAGTTGGGCATCTACCCTGCAGTTGATCCCTTGGATTCTACCTCAAGGATTTTGGATCCAAATATATTGGGCGAAGAGCATTATAGGACTGCACGTGATGTTCAGCAGATCTTGCAGAGGTATAAAGACCTTCAAGACATCATTGCAATCCTTGGTATGGAAGAGCTATCTGACGAAGATAAACTCGTTGTATCCAGGGCAAGAAAGATTCAGAGGTTCCTATCCCAGCCATTCCACGTTGCTGAACAGTTTACAGGTAGAGCAGGTGTATATGTAAAGACCGAAGATACAATTAGGGGATTTAGAGAAATTATTGATGGAAAACACGACGACCTACCTGAAAATGCATTTTACATGGTAGGAACAATTGAGGACGCAATAGAGAAGGCAAAATCAATGTAAACAAAGTGGGTATAAGCCATGGCAAGTACAATAAAATTAGAAATAGTCACCCCAGATAGGGTGGTTCTAAGCGAAGAGGTAGATTATGTAGGTGTTCCAGGGGTAATGGGACAATTTGGTGTGCTAAAAAATCACATACCATATCTATCTGCTCTCTCTATTGGTTCCTTGTATTACAAAAAAGGTGGGGATACAAAGTACGTTTTTGTCTCTGGTGGTTTTGCTGAGGTAGATGGTGAATCCATTACAATCCTTGCTGAATCAGCGGAAAGGGCCGAGGAGATAGATGTTGAAAGGGCAAGAAAGGCCAAAGAAAGGGCAGAGAGAAGGCTACAACAAAAAAGTGAAGAAATAGACTATACAAGGGCAAGGGCTGCCCTTATGAGGGCAATCCAGAGAATCCAGACAAAGGAAAAAGTGGGCATGTAACCAAAGCCTGCATGAAACAGATTTTTCGAAGGGATCTCTTGGATGAGGGATCCCTTTTTTGTTTTATAATAATAGTTGGATGTGGTCATTTTGCTATGTCCAAATTTGTCTTGCTTAATCGTTGGTATAAGATTATACTTTTTATGTTTACTTTTTCGAGGTGAGGGTATGGAAAAATTATGCAATGGAATCTGCTCACTGGTCCTTTCCGCTGGAAAGGGCACTAGAATGAAATCTGTGTTCCCCAAGGTATTACATAAACTTTTAGACGAGCCCATGCTCTGGTATGTGGATCAGGCCTTATGCGAAGTCTTTCATAGACGAGATATTTTTTATGTGCTTGGGTATATGGCCAATATGATTGAGGATACACTTCCCTTTGTTAGGGAAAATAAAGTATATCAGAGGGAGCAGCTTGGAACGGGTCATGCTTTGCAGTGTGCCTATGATATCCTTGTAAACAGGGGCTATGAGTGGGTCTTGGTTGTAAATGGGGATGTTCCACTTCTTAACATGCCAAAAATATTGCCCATTATAAACCATGCCCTTGATAAGGATATTCCGTTATCCTTTGTCACTATAAATCTGGACGATCCAACTGGATATGGAAGGGTTATTAGGGATGATAGGGGTTATGTGAAGGGAATAATAGAGGAAAAGGATATACAAGATTCTCATATAGCAAGGATAAGAGAAGTAAATACTGGTATTTACTTTATAAACCTTGTCCATATCAGGGATTATTTGTTTAAATTGGATTGCAAAAACAAACAGGGTGAATATTATTTGACAGATTTAGTGGATCTATTGGTATCTGATGGAATGAGTGTTTATGCTCATAATCTTGGAAGGCTTAAGGAATTTTTGGGAATTAATTCCTGTAAGGAACTTGCTGTATGCGATGAAATCCTCAGGGAAAGGATTGTAGATGGTCTGTTAGATAATGGAGTAACTATTTATAGGCCCCACCTTTGCAGGATAGGGCCTAAAGTTAATATTGCGTCAGGGGTTCAGATAACTGGTCCATCAGAGGTTTATGGGGAGACCTCCATTGATAGAGGGTCGGTTGTTGATTCTCATGTATGGATTAGAAATTGTAAAATAGCAGATAATTGTGGGATCTTTAGTTTTTCCCACCTTGAAGGAATAAAAATAGGCCCAAAATCCACCATAGGTCCTTTTGCCAGGTTAAGGCCAGGGACCGAGATTATTGGAGAGGTAAAAGTAGGAAATTTTGTTGAAATTAAAAAATCAGTGTTGGAAAAAGGGGTGAAGGCATCCCATTTAACCTACCTTGGGGATAGTTTTATTGGGGAGGGTACAAATATTGGTGCAGGTACCATTACCTGCAATTACGATGGAAAGGCAAAACATAACACCAAGATTGGCAAAAATGTCTTTGTTGGGAGCAATACATCAATAGTGGCTCCAGTAACCATTGGAGACAATGCCCTCATTGGAGCTGGTTCAACTATAACCAAGGATGTGCCAGAAGATTGCCTTGCTGTTGCCAGAGCCAGGCAAAAGAATTTAACCAGAAGAAAGAAATAATAATATGGAAATTTTAGATTTACTGGAAAAAAAAATAGATCATTTACTAGGTAAATTGAGAGAGTTGGAAGAGGAGAATAAACAACTAAAAGAAGAACTTATTAGGGAAAAGGGTATAAGGGAGCAAGTATCAAAAAAAATAGATAATTTATTGCAAAAAATGGAAGATATAGATATAACATAAATTAATGCCGACTTATCGACTAACAATTTTGGGACAGGAGGTCTCATTTAGGGCAAATGTAGATGAGGCCCGAATCCAGGAAGCAAAAAAGGTAGTTTTAGATAGATTTGATAAATTAAATACTTTTGGCTCCAGACTCAGCAATGAGAAGCTTTTAATATTAGTAGCCTTGGGTCTGGCCGATGATTTATTACAGACAAAACGGAAGTTGCAAGACACAGAAATAAAGCTCAAGCAACTTCTGGAAAAAATAGAAAAAAAATGATTTTGTCTCAATATCTCCCTGGGGGATAGCGTGATTGGAGGTACCATTTTTGAGCCAACAGCAAAATAACGGGAGCCGCTTCTTGTAGCCTGTTGTGCATGCCCAATTCCTTTTTTAGGGGTTTGGGAAGCCTGATGGCTACTAGTGGCACCCACCTGGCTAAGCCAGGTTCAAAATGGCCTGCAACACGTATCCCTCGGGGACTTAGTTCGTAGAAACCCATCCCATTTGCTTCCCTAAATTTAGGCCTTGTCTTTTATTTGCCCAAAATAGATTGTAAATTTTTTACCAGATCAATTTTCTGATCTGAAAAAATATAAAACAAGGAGATATATTATGGACTATGCATTTTTAATTGGTGTGATCACATTTATTATTGGTTTAGCAGTGGGCTTTCTTATCAAAAAATACAATGTGGATATAGAGATTGAGCGGGCCAAAAAAGAGGCTGAAAAGATCATTAAAGATGCAGAGAAGGAGGCAGAGGCAAGGAAAAAGGAGTATCTAATTCAGGCAAAGGATGAAATATTTCAGCAGAAGAAGGAGCTTGAACAAGAGGCAAAGGAAAGGGAAAACAATTTAAAAAAACAAGAAGTTAGATTACATCAAAAGGAAGAGAGGTTAGAGGCTAAGCAAGAAAAACTGGCCAAAAAAGAGGCCGAGTTAGTGGAAATGGAGAAAAGCCTCTCTAAACTAGAGCAAGAAGTGCTAAAAAAGAAAGACGAGGTAGATGCACTAATTGCAGAGCAACAAAGAAAATTAGAAGAGATATCAGGACTCACAAAGGAAGAGGCTAAAGAGAGGCTTTTGCAGGAAATAGAGTCCAGTATAAGGCACGAGGCTGCCAGGATGATAAGACAAATAGAAGCAGAGGCAAAGGAAATGGCTGATAGAAAGGCCCAGGAAATTTTGGCCACTGCTATACAGAAATATTCAGGTGAATATGTAATTGATAATACAGTAACTGTGGTGGAACTCCCAAATGAGGAGATGAAGGGACGGATTATAGGAAGAGAAGGCAGGAATATAAGGGCCTTTGAAGCAGCCACAGGGGTTGATCTAATCATAGACGACACACCAGAGACTGTAGTGTTATCGGCCTTTAATCCTTTGAGACGGGAAAAGGCAAAGGTAGTACTTGAGCGGCTTATCACCGATGGTCGCATTCATCCAGCCAGGATTGAAGACGTGGTTCAAAAAGTGGACAAGGAGATGGATATAAAACTAAGGGAGATAGGCGAACAGGCTACTTTTGACGTGGGTGTTCACGGGATTCACCCTGAACTTGTTCGTTTGCTTGGACATCTATATTATAGGACCAGTTTTACTCAAAATGTGCTCAGCCATTCTCTGGAGGTTGCATTTTTGTGTGGGATTATGGCTGCTGAACTCAAATTAGATGTAAAAATGGCTAAAAGGGCAGGGCTTTTGCACGATATAGGCAAGGCCGTTGACCATGAGATAGAAGGTCCCCACGCACTTATAGGGGCAGATTTGGCTAAAAAATATGGGGAATCAGAGGAAGTTGTACACGCCATAGCCGCCCATCATGAAGACATACAACCAGAGACAGTACTTGCTGTTTTGGTACAGGCAGCAGATAGTCTTTCTGGGGCAAGGCCAGGGGCAAGAAAAGAGTTGCTTGAACACTATGTGAAGAGATTGGAAGAGTTGGAAAATGTGGCCCTTTCCTTTGAAGGGGTAACAAAGGCATATGCAATACAAGCAGGTAGAGAACTTAGGGTAATGGTTGACTGCGACAGGGTAGATGAAAATGAAACCTATTTACTCTGTAAGGAGATTGCAAAAAAGATAGAGGAACAATTGACATATCCTGGTCAGATTAAGGTGACCTGTATTAGGGAAAAGCGTGCTGTTGAATATGCCAGGTAAAGTTAAGAGTTAAGAGGAGAAATTATCATGGAAACAGACGTAAAAAGCGCAATGGATCTAATTTGGCGGGGTGCAGTTGAGGTAATAGAAGAAGAAGAGCTCATTAAAAAATTACAAAAAAAAGTACCCTTAAGGGTTAAGGCAGGGTTTGACCCAACTGCCCCAGACCTACACCTTGGACACACTGTACTTATTCAAAAATTAAAGCATTTTCAGGATCTTGGACACAAGGTCCTGTTTTTAATTGGTGATTTTACCGGTATGATTGGTGATCCAACTGGTAAGTCTGAGACAAGAAAACCCCTAACCAGGGAAGAAATTTTAAAAAACGCTGAGACTTATAAGAAACAGATATTTAAGATATTGGATGAAGAAAAGACAGAGATAATGTTCAATTCCCAGTGGATGGATAAATTTACAGCTGTAGATTTTATAAGGTTATGTTCCAGGTATACAGTGGCCAGGATGCTAGAGAGGGATGATTTTTCAAAGAGGTTTAAAGAAAATAGACCCATTGCCATCCATGAGTTCCTATACCCCTTGATTCAGGGCTATGACTCTGTGGCCATGAGGGCGGATGTGGAACTTGGAGGCACAGACCAGAAATTTAATCTCCTGGTAGGGAGGACTTTACAAAAGCAAGAGGGGATGGAACCCCAGGTCATTATTACCATGCCTCTTTTAGAGGGACTTGATGGTGTCAATAAGATGAGTAAGTCCCTTGGAAATTATATTGCAATAGAAGATCCCCCTTTTGATATGTTTGGAAAACTCATGTCCATATCAGATGAGCTCATGTTCAGGTATTATGAACTCCTATCAGATAGGGATTCTGCATATATAGAAAAGATGAAAAGGGATATTGAAGCAGGGAAAATGCATCCCAAAAAGGCAAAGGAGGACCTGGCATTTGAGATAACAGCAAGGTTCCATGGAATATCTGAGGCCAAAAAGGCACAGGAAGAATTTAACAGGGTGTTTTCAAAACACAATATCCCATCAGACATCCCAGAGGAAGTTATAGATGGTCCTGAAATTACTTTAATGGATTTATTGGTGAATAAAGGTCTCTGCAAGTCAAAGAGTGAGGTGAGAAGATTAATTAAGCAAAATGCAATCTCCATTGATGGAAAAAAGGCCCACGATCCATTTATGGGATTTGATGTGGGTGAATTTGTGGTAAAAGTTGGTAAAAGGAGATTTTTAAAGGTGATCAGGAGACAATAATGCTTAATAAATTCAGGCTATTTTTAAAAATGATAAAGATAGAACACTCCCTATTTGCCCTTCCTTTTGCCTATATTGGTTGCTTTTTAGTTAATTCAAGCTGGCCAGGGCTAAAGCCATTTATTTTGATTTCAATTGCCATGGTTGGGATGAGGTCCTTTGCAATGGCAATGAATAGGATTATAGATTTAAAGTATGACAAAATAAATCCCAGGACACGTAATAGACCATTAGTGACTGGTGAACTTTCTTTAAAAGAAGCATGGGGGTTTTCCCTTATCTTTTCTTTAATTTTTGTGCTGGCCTGTTATGGGCTAAATAAACTCTGTTTCTATCTTTCATTCTTTGCCCTATTGTGGGGGGGGCTATATAGCTTTACAAAAAGATTTACCTCTATTTGCCATTTCTGGTTGGGATCAGTCCTGGCAATGGCACCCATTGGTGGTTGGCTTGGAGTAAACCCCCATTTTCACCCAATACCAGTTTTGTTTGGATTTGGGGTATTATTTTGGGTTGCTGGTTTTGATATTTTATACAGTATACAGGATTGGGATTTTGATAGGGAGTTGGGACTCTTTTCTGTTCCATCAAAATTAGGTGTTGGTTCAGCATTATGGATATCGTCCTTTTCCCATGCTCTGTCCATTATTTTTTTCTTTTTTGGTGGTTGGGTAGCTGGCCTGGGACCAATATATTTCATTGGGTGGTTTGTGATAAGTTGTATCCTTATTGCAGAACATTTAATTGTTACTGAAAATAGCCTTGATAAGATAAATTTGGCATTTTTTACATTAAATGCATATGTGTCGTGTATACTACTTGTTGCGGTGATTTTAGATATTTTTGTAAGGTAAGAGTATTATGGATATATTAGAAAGATTAGATGGGAAATTGGTTAAAGTAGATTATCAGGAAAAAGAGATATTTATTCTTGGTACTGCCCATGTATCCAGGGACAGTGTCAGGGAAGTTAGGGAAGTAATAAGTGAGATCAGGCCTGAGTCCGTTTGTGTGGAGCTCTGTGAGTCCAGGTATGAGTCCATATTCAATGAGGATAAATGGAAGGATATGGATATAGTTAAAGTTATTAAACAAAATAAGGCCTTTTATCTTCTCATGCAACTTGTGCTTTCTTCCTTTTATAAGAAAATAGGTGAGAAATTGGGAGTAAGACCAGGGGCTGATATGATAGAAGCAGTTGAGGCAGCAAAGGAAATAGGGGCCCAAGTAGTTTTAGCTGACAGGGATGTTAATGTCACTTTAAAAAGGGTGTGGGGGTATCTAAGTTTTTTAAAAAAAATGAAGCTACTTGGCCTTATGCTCAGCTCTGTTTTTTCCACAGATGACATAAGCGAGGAAGATATTGAGAAATTGAGGCAAAAGGACCAGCTTGAGATTGCCTTAGAAGAAGTTGCCAGGTCCCTTCCCGAAGTAAAACAGAGATTAATAGATGAAAGGGATGTATATCTTGCAGAAAAGATAAAATCTGCTCCTGGAAAGAGAATTGTAGCAGTTGTTGGCTATGGACATGTAAATGGAATTGTTTCCAATATTCACAAACAAAATGATATAACCCCCCTTGAGACAATACCTAAAAAGGGGAAAATAGTTCAGTTTTTAAAGTGGTTGATACCCCTTTTGATTATTGGACTGCTTACCTATGGTTTTATAAAGGGTGGGAAGGAGTTTTCATACGAGTCCATTTCAATATGGGTTGGAGTCAATGGGACCCTTTCCGCACTTGGTGTGGCACTGGCTCTTGCCCATCCACTAACCATTGTTTCAGCATTTTTAGCTGCACCTATTACAAGTCTAAACCCCATGATAGCTGCAGGTTGGGTAGCAGGACTGGTGCAGGCATGGGTGAGGAAACCCAGGGTCCATGATATTGAAGAACTTCCCACAGCCATTACCTCTGTAAAGGGTTTTTGGACAAATCCAGTGACCAAGATACTTCTGGTTGTGGCATTTGCAAATATTGGCAGTTCCATTGGTACATTTTTAGCTGGAAGTATGATAGCTAGCAAATTGTTTTGAGTAATTTAAACTGTATTGCAATGAAAAGTATGGATATTTTTTTGAGGTGAATTATGAAAGAACATGTTTTTTAGGAATAATGCACAAAAAATCTCCTACAAATACAATATCATCATTCCGTTTTACTTCCACCCTAACAAGGAATTTTTTTCCTTCCTTATTGGTAATAGAGGCCTTGGCAATTATTTCATCGCCAACCTGGCACGGCTTTAAAAATTTTACATCTGCCTTGGCAAGAACCACATGAGGATGGTTCACTGCAACCATTGCAGCATAGTCTGCCACACCAAAGATTGTTCCTCCATGTATTAAACCATATTCATCTGCTGCCATCTCATGTGTTAAAACCAGTTTAACCTCGGCAGTGTTATTTTTAATGGAGGATACTTCACCCCATAGCTGAGGATTAATTTTTTTGTGTGTATTTTGAAATTTATGACTCATACAATGACTCCTCAGTTTGTAGTTCTTGGAACCATTTTCGTAGATTATTGGGGAATCTATTTGTTCACTCTAAAATGACATCCCACTGTCTTTGTGTTCCTGTATGCTGCATTGGTTATAATAATTGAACTTTGGCATCCGTGGAAGAGGTCTATTAGATTTTTACTGATTGGTGTATTCCTGTAGAATTCATAGAGTCTTTTACTCAAATTATTTAAGTCTTCACGTGCTCTTTTTAACCTTGAAGTTGTCCTTGCAATTCCAACATAGTTCCACATGGTGTGTTTTATTGTAAGCCAATCCTGGGCAATTAGAGCCGGATCTTCATTGTCATTTGTGCCAGGTAGGGACCAATTTGGTATGCTGTCCATTAACCTTTTTGACAATTGTGTCTTTTTTTGAAGTCTCTTTGATATTGATAGACCAGCAGTATGTCCCCATACAAGACCTTCCAAGAGAGAAGTGCTGGCAAGACGGTTTGCTCCATGTACTCCAGTGCAACTAACCTCTCCCACTGCATAGAGTCTATTTAAGGTGGTCTTACCTTCCAAATCTACCAACACACCACCACAGAAAAAGTGGGCTGCTGGGACCACTGGGATGGGCTCTTTAGTAATATCATATCCAGCGTCTAAACACCTTTTATAGATTGTTGGAAATCTTTTGGGGATGTCTTTTTTCACAAAATCAGCTGCATCTAAATATACAAAATCATCCCCAGTTTTTAACATCTCTTCTACAATTGCCCTGGTTACTATGTCCCTTGGAGCTAGATCTCCCCTTGGATCGTATTCCTTCATAAATGGAGTTCCATCAATCCTCACAAACCTGGCGCCTTCACCCCTCAATGCCTCTGAAATTAAAAATTTTTGTCCTCCCCTTTCATATAGGGCAGTTGGATGAAACTGGACAAACTCACAATTCATAACCCTGGCACCACTTCGATAGGCCATGACCAACCCTGAACCTATGGAAGTGGGAGAGTTAGTTGTATGGAGATATATCTGTCCTACTCCGCCAGTGGCAAGCACAGTGTAGTCAGCCATTATAGTCTCTACCACGTCTAGTTCTTGATTATAGATATATGCCCCTATACATTGATTGAGTATATGGTATTTAAACTCCAGTTTTGTGGAGTGGTGATGAGATGTGATCAGGTCTATGGCAGTGTGTTTGGTAAGTATGGTTATGTTTGGATGGTTCTTTATTTTTTTTATAAATCCATCAATTATAGCCCTGCCTGTATAGTCTCCACAATATAATATCCTATTTAAAGAATGACCACCTTCTTTTGTGAGTTTAAAAGAAGAGTCATAATGTTTTTCAAATGGTATGTTAAGCTCCTTAATTAGTATATTATTTACTACTTCAGGACCTTTTTTGCTCAAAAAATTAACTGACTTTAGATAATTATAGTTCCATCCTGCAGTAAGTATATCTTTTTGTAAGAGTTTTGGAGAGTCGTCTATTCCTTTATATACAATCCCTCCCTGTGCCAGTGGTGTGTTTCCTGTATCAATATCTTCACCTGAGGTTACCAATGTAACAGGTATTCCTTTATTGGCAAGGGTAAGTGCAACGCTACATCCAGCAATGCCAGTTCCAATTACAAGTACCTTTATGTATATTCTATTTTTTTCATTGAGCATAAGATGAGTTTCTCCTGTATCCATATTTTTATAATATACTCATACTAAGATCCACTGAAGGAGCATCCTTTGTTATGGCCCCCACTGAAATGTAATTGGCTCCAAGATGTGCAAAGTTTTCTATATTGTCCAAATTAATACCCCCACTAATTTCAATTTCAATATGAGGAGGGATTATTTTAACACATTCTTGTATTTGTTTGGGATTCATATTATCAAGGAGTATTCTATGAACTTTTAGTTGAACTGCTTCTTTTACCTCATCTATATTCCTACACTCTACAATGATAGGAGGACAAAATTTGTTGTATTTATGTCTAAGCGACAGAACTGCATTTTTTATTGATCCTGCTCTATCTATATGATTGTCCTTCACCATTAACATTTCAGATAGATCCATTCTGTGATTTTGACCTCCACCTATTGAAACTGCATATTTTTCCAAATATCTCAGGCCTGGTAGGGTTTTTCTGGTGTCTAGGAGTTTTGTGGTGGAACCTTTTAATTTTTGTATAAATAGATTTGTGTATGTTGAGATGCCAAATAGATGGGATAAAAAATTCAGTATAACCCTTTCTGCTTTTAATATATCTGTTGCTGGACCTGAAATTACAGCAATTTTTTCTCCTTTTAAGACCCTATCTCCGTCTTTTTTATGGTAGATTACTTTATTTCCATCTGATAAGCATAATAGTATTATATCAATCAAGGGTAGAGACGAACAAAGTGCATCTTGTTTAGCAATTATATATGCACTAGTTGTATCATCTTGTTGAAAGATCCCTTTTGATGTGAGATCTTCTCCATCTTCAATTAAAGCCAGGTGAACAATATCTATAATGAATTGCCATCTCTTTTGGTTAAAAAAATCAAAAAATAGGTTAAAATCTTTATATAACCTAGATTTTAAGTAATTAAAATCAGGGGAGTTAAACTCCCCTTTAATTTTTCTACTCAACTTCAATTTCCTCACCAGGTTTTAGAGAAATTACATTGGTATTTACCCCAAACTCTTTTATGCTTTCCTCAAAATTTGAAGTGTTGTGTTCTAAAACAGGAAAAGAGCCCCAGTGCATGGGGATCACATTTTTGCATTTTAATAACTTACATGCATATGCTGCCTGTTTTGGGTCCATTGTAAATACACCACCAATGGGGAGCATCGCCAGGTCAATATCAAAAATGTCTCCATAAGTTTGCATTGAAGCAAATATAGAGGTATCACCTGCGTGATATATTGTGTAGTTGTCTGGAAATTGGATTATATATCCAACAGGAGTACCTGATGCAGATGAGTGGTGGGCCTCCACCATTGTTACTTTTATGCCATTTTCCTCAATGGTTCCACCAATATTAAATCCAATTCCATTTATGATTTGATTTTCATCAATTCCCATTTCTTTTAATTTCAATGCAGTTTCAACAATAGCTCCCAGTTTTGCTCCGGTGTTTTGGCATATTTCAACTGCTTCTCCAACGTGGTCAAAGTGGTCGTGGGTAACCAGCACCAACTGGATATCTTTACATTCACTTGCACTAATGGAACACGATGGATTGTCATTAAACCAGGGATCAATTAAAATATTCCCCCACTGTGAATTTACCTGAAAACAGGCATGACCATGCCATTTTATCCTCTTTTTCATCCCTTCACCTCCTTATCCTTAAGGTTTACCCTCCCACCTGGGAGATATGTTGTTTTCTATCCCCAATTGATCTAATATCCTGCACACTATATGGTCAACTAAATCAGATATGGTTTTTGGCTTGTTATAGAATCCTGGACAAGCAGGAAAGATGGTTGCACCAGATTGGGCGGTCTTTAACATATTTTCAATGTGTATAGTGTTTAAAGGGGTCTCCCTTAAAACAAGTATTAATTTTCTACCTTCTTTCAATGTTACATCTGCTGATCTGTGAATTAAATTGTTTCCAAATCCATTGGCAATAGCCCCAAGGGTGGCCATGGAGCAGGGACATATAACCATCCCATTATGTCTGTACGAACCACTAGCAGGAGGGGCATCAATTTGATCATGGGTGTATATATGGACTCCTTTTTTTTTGAAAAATTCAAGATTCACCTGATTTTCCATAAACAAGACCTTTTTACCAGCTGAAGACACAATAATATCCACATCCACACCTATGTGTAATAGATATTCAAATAGTCTTAGTCCATAGATGGTGCCGCTGGCCCCGGTAATAGCAAGTAATAATTTTTTCATAATACAACACATTAAGTGATTTTTATTTAGAGTAAACAAATAAGGTGAGGTTGACAAGGTGTTATTTGCTTGGTTAAATTGCAAGACACGGGCAATTAGCTCAGGTGGATAGAGCACCAGCCTCCGGAGCTGGAGGTCGCAGGTTCAAGTCCTGCATTGCCCGTAACTGAGTTAAATTAATTATAAAGATAAATTCTTGTGTTAAATAAGCCCTTTGGGGACCTATAAATTTTATT
Organism: Desulfothermus okinawensis JCM 13304; assembly: GCF_054654515.1. Classification (NCBI taxonomy): domain Bacteria; kingdom Pseudomonadati; phylum Thermodesulfobacteriota; class Desulfovibrionia; order Desulfovibrionales; family Desulfothermaceae; genus Desulfothermus; species Desulfothermus okinawensis. The sequence continues at coordinate 70,297 of NZ_BAAIEW010000007.1, forward strand.
TAGTCTCTATTCCTTAGAATCTATTTTTGTATTTAAATTTCAATGTGTTACCTTTGTCCCCCTTGCTAAAGACTCTGTATAGGCTTATCTAAATTCCTTTGAGCTAAAAATATAGCAGAAAAATTGTATTATTGACCTAGAAAGTAGTTATCATGAAGTTTATATTATCAGATCATGTTGTGAAGAGATGGAAGTAAAGAAAGTATATGTTTTTAAAATATGGGGTAACTCCAGAGAAGATTATTGAGTTTGCTTCCAATCCTGATTTTAATTTGCCAGATGATATTTTTTCTAATAGAGAGTGGAGAATAAAAAAGATAAATGGAAGATGTTTAAAGATAGTAATAGAGTATAGAGGTAATGAAATAATTATTATAACTGCATACTTCGACAGAACATTGAGGAGAAAAGGTTTATGCGAATAAGGTATGATCCAGATACAGACACGTTAACCATTGTATTGAAGGATGATCCCATAGTAGAAAGTGAATACAGAGAAGGAAAAGGTGTTGTGGTAGATTATAATGAAAAAAATGAAATAGTGTCTTATGAAATAATGGGATGGTCCAGGTTTCAAAATTCAGGTCAGGATCTGTTCCTAGAAAAAGTAGAGGAAACAGTCTAATGTAACCATGGAAACATTACTTTCATAGCTGGAGGTCGCAGGTTCAAGTCCTGCATTGCCCGTAGATATAATTGTGGAATTCCAACCTTATTAATTCCCTTAATCCCCTTGTACACATTTCCCTCTTTGATCCTTTTGGACTGTTGATTTTCAATAAACATTGCGAGCAAAGAAGGTGATAAAATTTATGCTAAAAATTACTACTTTATGGATGGAAGATTTTTTTTGGGAAGAAGCATGATATGAACAAGAAGTTTAAGGGGGGAGGCTCATGTATGAGAAAATGGTTAAAGAATTATTAGAGGGTGTTGGGATAGAGGTAAATGGGAATAGACCTTGGGATATTAGGATAAAAAACAAGGAATTTTACAAAAGAGTTGTACAAAATAAGAGCCTAGGGCTAGGTGAATCCTATATGGAAGGGTGGTGGGAGTGTGATCGTATTGATGAGTTCATCTGTAAGATATTACTCGCTGGTTTAGACGAAAGGGTAAAAGGCAATTTACGTTATCTTATTAGGTTTTTACCAGCACTTTTATTTAACTTACAATCCCTTTCCCGTTCAAGGATTATTGCAAAGAGACATTATGATCTGGACAATGATTTGTTTTTTTCATTCTTAGATCCGTATAAGCAATATAGTTGTGCATGGTTCAATAACACCGTTGATCTAAATCAGGCGCAGATAAATAAATTAGAGTTGATAGCAAAAAAATTAGAAATAGGGCAGAATGATCATCTCTTAGATATTGGATGTGGATGGGGTGGTCTGGCAAAATATATGTGTGAAAAATATGGTACAAAGGTAACTGGAGTGAATATTTCAAAAGAGCAGTTAAATTTTGCAAAGGAATTTTGTAATGGGCTTAATGTGGAATTTGTAGATGCTGATTATAGACTAATAACTGGAAAATATACAAAAATTGTATCTGTTGGGATGTTTGAACATGTGGGACACAAAAATTATAGGACCTTTATGAAGGTAGTACATAGATGTCTTGAAGACCAAGGTATTTTTTTGTTACACACCATTGGCAGTAATATTTCCAAATGGAATGTTGATCCCTGGATAAATAAGTATATTTTTCCAAATGGGATGCTCCCAAGTTTGGCCCAGATCTCTAGGAGTGTGGAGGGCCTATTTATTATAGAAGATGTACACAATTTAGGACCCCACTATGACCTTACCTTAATGGCATGGTATAAAAATTTTCAAAGGGCGTGGCCAGATCTATCAAAAAAATATTCTGAGGTCTTTAAAAGGATGTGGGATTTTTATTTGCTTTCATGTGCAGGGGCATTTAGGGCTAGGTCAATCCAAGTATGGCAGATTGTCTTTATAAAACAAGGAGCCTCATATGGATCAAGTGAATAGTGATTAGTGAAAGGTAGAAGGATGAAGGGTGTATGTGAAAGTGTGAGTGTATGTGTATGTGTGAGTATATGGAAGTTACAGACCACAGACACAGATAACATACACATACACAGACACATCAAAGCTTGAGACTTAGGAGTTAATGGAATAAGCAAAATTTTTTTACAACTTAAGTGGAGGTAACAATGAATACAATTACATGGGATGATTTTATTAAAATTGAGATGAGATCTGGTACAATAATTGATGTTCAAGATTTCCCAGAAGCCAGAAAACCTGCTTACAAGGTATGGATAGATTTTGGTGAGAAAATAGGTATAAAAAAATCAAGCGCTCAGATCACAGATCTGTATTCAAAAGAAGAGTTAATAGGCAAACAAGTAATTTGTGTAGTAAATTTTCCTAAAAAACAAATTGGTCCTTTTATGTCTGAATGTCTCATTACAGGCCTTATTCAAGAAGATGGATCAGTGGTATTAGCAGTACCAGATAAAAAGGTAAAAAATGGACTTTTATTGGGTTAGAGCACGTTTAAGTTATTTTAGGTAGTCAGTTTGATGAGACAAGGGGGATACTACCCCCTAAATAACTACAACAGGCCTTTTTGCTGGAGCCGTCTAAGTCTTCTTAGCATTCTTTTTTGGCTCATCTGTGTTTTTCTCTTTCTTCTTTCACTGTGTTTTTCGTAGAATGATCTTTTCTTGAGTTCAGAATAGATGCCCTCTTGTTCTGTCTTTGCCTTGAATTTTTTTAGAGCAACTTCAAAATTGTCATATTCATTTAAGAAGATCTCTGCCATAATCCTATCCCTCCTTGTTTTTTAAGTTTTGCTTTTTTAAAAAGACCCTGAGAATGGATAGGGCTGCAGGGGTTATTCCTGAGATTCGGGATGCCTGTGACAGATTTGTTGGTTGATATTTGGAAAGTTTTTCTTTGATCTCATTGGACAGACCAGGAATTGAAAAAAAATCTGTTCCCTGGGGGATTTTAATGTATTCTAGTTCTTTAAATTTTTTTATTTCTGATTCCTGCCTCTTTAAATATCCCTCATATTTGCACTCTATCTCCACCTCCTCTATAACCCTTGGGTGTAACCTTACAGGTGGAGGAGAGATTTTAAGAATTGTTGAATAGTCTACCTCTGGCCTTTTTAAGATCTTGTCCAGTGGTGTTGGTTGGGATATCTCAGATGTGCCTCTAGATTTTAAGGTCTCATTGATCTTGGTCGATGGATAAACCTTCTCTTTTTTTAGCCTCTTTAGTTCATCTTTAAGTTGTTTCTTTCTCTCCAAAAGGTCCTTGTAGGTGTCTTTTGAGTGCAGTCCCAGCTTATATCCAAGTTCTAAAAGCCTGAGATCAGCATTGTCTTCTCTCAAAATTAGCCTGTATTCTGCCCTTGATGTGAGCATTCTGTATGGCTCATTGACCCCTTTTAATACAAGATCGTCCACTAAAACTCCCATATATGCCTGGGACCTATCTACGACAAATGGAGGCCTTTTCTGGACATATAAGGCCGCATTTATCCCAGCCCAGAGACCTTGGGCAGCAGCCTCTTCATAACCTGAGGTTCCATTTATCTGTCCAGCCAGAAAAAGTCCTTTAATTAGCTTTGATTCCAGTGAATGTTTTAGCTGTGTTGGTTGTACAAAATCATACTCAATTGCATATGCACACCTCATTATCTCAGCTTCTTCCAGGCCATCAATAGACCTTATTAATTTTTCCTGGATTTCATATGGAAGGGAATTCCCTGTGCCGCTTGCATAGATTTCCTCTGTATCAATGCCTTCTGGTTCTAATATTATGTTGTGGGATTCTTTGTGGGGGAACTTCATTATCTTGTCCTCTAAAGAGGGACAATACCTTGCAGATACCCCTTTTATTGAACCATTATAAAGGGGAGAGAGGTGAATGTGCTCTTTTATTATCTGGTGACACCTCTTTGATGTCTTTCCAAAATAACAGGGAACAGGAGAGAAATCTATCTTTTCAGTAAAAAGGGAAAAAGGATAGGGATTTTCATCTCCAAGCTGTTTTTCAAAGCATGAAAAATCTATTGATCTTCTGTGTATCCTTGCAGGTGTCCCTGTCTTCATCCTGCCAAGCTCAAATCCAAGTTCCTTTAATTGCTGGGCAAGTTTGATTGATGGAAATTCTCCAGCCCTTCCTGCTGGTATCTTGGTTGGTCCAATGTGAATTAAGCCATGTAAAAAGGTGCCAGTTGCAAGCACCACTGCCCCTGCCATGTAAGTGACACCAATTTCATCTACAATTCCACAGACTTTGCCATCTTCAACTAAAAGGGACTCAACACGTGCCTGCTTTAACTCCAGATTTTCCGCCTTTTCAACAACATGTTTCATATATGTGCGATATCTTACCTTGTCATTTTGTGTCCTTGTTCCCCTAACAGCAGGTCCTTTCCTTGTATTGAGTCTTTTGAACTGAAGGGCGGTTTTGTCAGCAATCTTTGCCATCTCACCCCCAAGGGCATCAATTTCCCTGACTAGATGTCCTTTGCCAATTCCACCAATGGATGGGGAGCAGGGCATATGGGCTACTGTGTCTAAATATATGGAGATAAGAAGGGTGGAGCATCCCATCTTTGCAGAGGCAAGTGCTGCTTCACAACCAGCATGTCCTGCTCCAACAACTATCACATCGAAATTTAAATCCATATTAGTTGACCCCTGGAGATTTTGTGTCTATTTTTATTTGCTAGCTAAAATTGTAGGCTTGAAAAAACTATAATAATTCAGCCTGGGGTTGTCCAGTTTTTGGCATATGTTCAGGTGTTATAAAAAATTGGGGAAAATAGAGTTTGGATAAAAAAAGATTTTATGATTTTAACACATACCTTAGAAATATTTTCGGATGCAGGGTACAAAAGATCACTATAGATGCAAATTTGACCTGTCCAAACAGGGATGGAACCAAGGGGTTTGGCGGATGTATTTATTGTAACAAACGGGGATCTGGAACCGGTCTTGGTGCTGAGCTCTCTGTGTCTGAACAAATTTTACGAGCCAAGGATAATCTAAAGAAAAGGTATAAGGCCAAGAAGTTTTTAGCATATTTTCAGTCCTATTCTAATACCTATGGTCCAATTGATAAGCTAAAATCTCTTTACATGGAGGCACTCTCCATCGATGATATTGTTGGGATTAGCATTGGGACCAGGCCTGATTGTGTGGAAGATGGGGTTTTAGATTACTTAAAAGAGGTGAGCAATAATTATCTTGTGTGGCTGGAATATGGGCTTCAATCTGCACACAACAAAACCCTTGAACTCATAAATAGGGGGCATGGGATAGAAGAATTCATAGATGCAGTTAAGAGGACTAGACAAAGGGGTCTTAATGTATGTGTGCATGTAATATTGGGGCTACCATATGAGACAAGAAACCATATGCTAGAGACTGCAAGATTTTTATCAAACTTAGATATACAGGGTGTAAAGATACATCTTCTCTATATAATCAAAGATACACCCTTAGAGAAGTGGTATCTCAGTGGAAAATATAATCCCCTTACCAGAGAAGAATATGTTGATATTGTATCTCATTTTATTTCCTATTTGCCTGATTCAGTTGTTATTCAGAGGATCACTGGTGACCCTCATAGGGAAGAATTAGTTGCGCCCATGTGGGCGCTTGAAAAACAAAAAAATATAAATGCCATACTTGATTTTATGGAGAGACATAATCTATACCAGGGAAAATATTTTAAAGGGGAAATAAAATGAAAAAAAAGGTATTTTATTTGTTTTTGTTTTTTGTTTTTTTGTCCAATGGTTGTTTTGCAGAAATAAACAGCATAGTCAGCATTTTACCTGTTAAGTATTTTGTTGACAGAATTGGTGGCAAAGATGTCAGTGCACATGTATTAATTCCTCCTGGTGCAAATCCAATTACCTATGATCCCAAGCCAAAGGATATTATGTACATAAAACAATCTCAGGTGTATTTTAAAATAGGAGTTCCCTTTGAAAGGATATGGACAAAGAAAATCAAGACCCTAAATCCCAATATACAAATAATTGAACTCTATAAAGATATAAAAAGGATCCCAATGTCTACTAGATATAAAGGATATACACACCAAATGAATATATCCATGGATTTTTTAGATCCACATATCTGGCTTTCTCCATCATATGTGAGGTTTATTTTGCTTAAGATCAGAGATTTTTTTATTGCCCATGACAGGAAAAATAAAAGTTATTATTTGAATAATTATTTCCACTTAATAAAACAAATAGATAATTTAGAGGTGGAATTAATAGATCTATTTTCCCAGGTAGGTTCCAGTTATTTTCTGGTCTACCACCCTTCCTGGGGTTATTTTGCAAGGGATTTTGGCCTTATTCAAATTCCAATTGAATTAGAAGGAAAAGAGCCTTCTATTGGGTATCTATCTTTTTTAATTTCTCTAGCAAAAAAGAAGGGGATAAAGACTGTGTTTGTTAATCCAGAGTTTTCAAAAAGATGTGCAAAGGTTATTGCTTCAAAAATAGATGCAAATTTAGAAGAAATAGACCCCCTGGCTTACAATTGGATAGAAAATTTAAGGGAGGTTGGGAAAAAAATAGCCAGAAGTTTAAAAAGATAAGGGAAAAATAAATGGATTATATTGTTAAGTTAGAGGAGGTATTCTTTACCTATGGTGGTAACTTTGTCCTAGAAGACGTAAATCTCTCAATAGAGCATGGGGATTTTTTAGCCATTTTTGGACCAAATGGAGGAGGAAAGACAACACTTTTAAAGCTGATACTTGGGCTTATAAAACCAACTAAAGGAACCATTTCATATAATTTTAAGAAAAAAGGTAGGCCAATTGGTTATCTTCCACAGACCCACTATAGGGGTGATTTCCCAATAAAGGTAATTGATCTGGTCTTAATGGGGCTTGTTACTTCAAAAAAATGGGGCTTTTGGTTTTCAAAAAAGCAGAGGTCAAAGGCAGAGAAGACGCTGGAGCTAGTTGATATGCTAGAGTATAAGGACTGTTCAATAAAGGAGCTATCTGGAGGACAACTGCAAAGGGTTTATCTTGCAAGGGCACTTATCTCTGAACCAGAATTGTTAATTTTAGATGAACCAACATCAAATATAGACCCCCAGGCAAGGTTTTGTTTTTATGATTTTTTGGGGAAATTGGGTAGTGATATAACTCTTGTTATGGTGAGTCATGATTTAAGTCTTAGTGTCACCAAGATAAATAAAATTGCATGTGTGAACAAAAGGTTAATTGTTTCTCCTGTTGTTGGTTTTAATAAGGAGATGTTATCTTTAATCTTTGGTGAACACCTAAATCATTCATGCCCTGTTACGCCCTATTATATGGATGGAGAGCTGCCAGTTCTTTCAAAAAAGGAGTAAATATGTCCCCAGATGCAATGGAACTTGTAAAAAATGCTATAATAATTTCAATATTAACCAGTATAGTCTGCGGAATCGTTGGAACATTGGTATATTCCAATAGACTTACCTTTATGGCAGGAGGCATAGCCCATGCTGCATATGGTGGTATAGGACTTGGTATATTTTTAAATAAAAATATACTGGTTACCTTGCTTATCTTTACTGTGTTCATGGCCTTTGTCATGGCCCTTTTGACCAATAAAGATAGAGGTAAATCAGATAGTGTTATTGGACTCCTTTGGGCAGGGGGTATGGCCCTGGGTATTATATTATTAGATAAAACCCCTGGATACCATGGGGATATAATGAGCTACTTGTTTGGAAGTATAATAATTGTATCAAATGAAAACATTGTATTTATGCTTATTTTATCCATATTGACACTCATTACTGTACTTTTAAACTATCATAAATTTGAAGCCATATCCTTTGACCATGAATTTGCAGCCACCAGGGGTATTAATGTATCTTTTATTTATTTAATAATGGTAATACTCATTGCAATAGCAGTAGTTATGCTTATTCAGCTTGTTGGAATTATTTTAGTAATTGCCCTGTTATCAATCCCACCTTATTTATCTTCATTTTCAGCAAAGACCATGAAATCCATGATGTTACTATCATTTATATGGAGTCTAATTTCGTGCATTTTAGGTATTTATATGTCTTATTATTTTAATCTTTCTTCAGGTGCATCAATAATAGCCATATCCGTTTTGTTGGGTGGTGTATATCTATTGTTTAGAAAACTAATAAATGGATAGATTATGAATAAAATCATGGATGTAAAAAAGCTATCATCTTTAAGAGTAGTTTTAACTACAGATAATGAATATCACTATAAGGAAGACCTTAAAAGCCTTAATAAATTATCAATACAGATTGCAAATAGATTTTCATCTGGAACTGGCACCATTGATTATGTAAAACACAATTTAACTCATATTGTAATATCAGATACTCAAATATCTGATATGCATATAATAACATTACTTAGAAAAATTAGGAAAGAGGTAAAAAACTATGTAGTACCAGTGATAGTGATTTCCACTGATAGTGAAAGAGAATTTGTTTTGGATGTAATTGGAGCAGGATGCTCAGGGTTTGTTATTAGACCATATAGAGTAGATACACTTCTTAATTATATAATGTTAGTAATTGAACAGAAGAAATTTTTAGAAATAGAAGAAGATGCAATTGAATTTGCGTCAAAAAATATTGCTTCAGGAAAATTTGATGAAGGGATAGAAATAATTGAAGAAATTATAAAAGATAGAGAAAAGGATGAAGCAGAAGAAGTATTTGAGCAAGGCACACAGTATCTAATTGATGGTAAGTATAACCTGGCCATTATAGCCTTTAATAAGGCATTAAAAATAAATAATTTGATGATAAAGTGTTATACTGGTCTTGCTGAAGCCTACAAAGGCAAGGGAGATATGGAGAAATATAAATATTATTTGCAGAAGGCTGCAGATGAATATGCAAAAAGGGACAATTTTGATGAGGTAAAAGAGCTTTTTATAAAAATACTCAAAACTGATCCCAATGCGCCTAACCCTTATAATACACTTGGGATACAATTCAGGAAAAAAGGTAAGTATAAGTTGGCCATAAATGCATATAAACAGGCCCTAAAGCTAAATCCCTATGATGAGAATATCCATTTTAATATGGCAAAGGCCCTTTTTTTTGCAAATAGATATGATCTGTCATTAAAATTTATCAAAAATGCCAAAAAGATTAATCCAGATTTTACAGAGGCAGATCAGTTAGAGAAGTTGGTATTAAAGAAATTGGAGAAAAAAGATGGGTAAAAATAAGGAAGATAGATTTTTAAGGCCGTGTCCTTTGTGCGGGAAAATTGTGAATACCAAAGATGAAATCCATACACTGTATGATTGTAGAAATTTTCTTCTGGAAAAGTACTATAAAGAGAGGGATGAAAAAAAGAGAGAAGAATTAGAGGCAAGGATTGACAAAATTAATGAGAAGCTTGGAACCAAAAGCAAAAACCTTGTGGACAGATAAGCTGCCATATGAGAACAGAGACAGGAGGAACAGGATATGAATAAAATTGCATCAAATAAATTTATTAAATATTCTTTTTTCACACTTAGTCTTGTATGGATAGCCGTTTTGATCTTGGATATTTATCTATCCATGCATGGCAAAAGTGTTTGTCCAACCAGTGAATGTAAGATTGCAGAGAGCTATGTAATTGGTGGTGGATATATATTTCAGATAATTGGGTTACTGTTTTATATTGGATTAAGTTTTTTGTTTTTTATTTATCTCAAGAAAAAATTGAAACTATTTGAGAATATAATATGGTTGGTAATTCTTTCTGCGATTTCCTTTGATGGAGTACTTATAGGTTATTTATTTAAAATGGAGACATTTTGTATTTTATGTACAGTATTTGCAGTATCACTTTTTATTGTACTTATACTCATTTGCCTATATTTAGATAAAAAATTTTTTGTTCTCCTAGGTATAGGACTCTGGATATCTAGTTTTAGTGCAATAAACGCTTTAAAATTAGATATAACCACAATTAAACCACCAGATATAGGTTCCAGTGTTATTATAAATGCCAAACCAAAAGACAAGCCAGAGTATCATGCAGATTTGTTTGTTAGTTTACACTGTATCCACTGCATTGATGTATTGTATAATCTAGCCAAGCAAAAGACCTTTGAGAAAATTGAGTGGAATCTTTACTTTTTAGGAAGCTCAAAATCAGATATGCTAAGAATAGCCCATATGTTGAAGGACCCCAATTTGAAAAATGATCCCTTTGGAACCATCTTAAAATTTGCATTAACTAAGGAAATAAAAGACATAGAAATTCCAAAGGAGATTAAGAAGAAATTAGATGAGTCAAATAAATATTTTATCTACAAGGGATTTAGAGGGATACCTCTGCTCATTGTAAAGACCAACTGGTATGAAACCATAGTGGCGGGAGATAAACAAATAGGGAAGTTCCTACTGGAAAAAGGGATTGTTAATAAGTGGTATTTAATTCGAGCAAAATAGGTTATTAAATAGGCCCTATCCAGTATGAAGTTTTTTCTTTATCAGGTATAATCCTTAACTCTTCCACCATATTTTTTCTGCATACCTGTAATTTAACTGCAGAGGAGAGTTCCCTTGCCCTGGAATACCATATGATTATTTGAGCAGCTGATTTTATAAGTTCTCCTGACCAGGTGACCTCTTCTGATCTTCCAATGCCTATTGGCCCGGGTATTTCTGAGAGTTTAAATACATAGTCTGACTCCCTTGCCAATTTGAGTAATTTTAGATTTTCACTGTGGTTTCTTCCCACCACCAGCCAGAATCTATTTGACCAAAATTGCCTGCCCACTTTAGCAAGGTAAAAATCTTCTGATAGGAGATTTGTTTTGTTTTCCAAAATGGGTCTATATCGTCTGGCCATTTCTGGGTCAGTTAAGAGGCAGCCCCCTGCGGGAGTTGGAATTTTTTCTATTTTTAATTTTTTTGCCAGCTCAAGTTGTCTTTTTCTGGATCTTCCCATTAAATCTAGCAACTTAGACCTATCAACAATGCCCTGTTCTTCTATTTTGGTTGGTGGAAGATTTTTGGCACAAAGTGGACGTAGAAGTATATCTCTTGTGTCTGATTCACGGATTATTGTGTTCATTGAGTCCTTTCTCTGGGACATGGGTCGCTGACCCACAATTTCTCCTGTAATTATAAATTTTGCATTAAAGAGGGGAAGCAGTTCTTTTGTCTTTTTAAGCATGAATATTTTGCAGTCTATGCAGGGATTTAGGTGTTTTCCATGTCCATATTTAGGGTTTTTTATTATGTCAAAATAATCAGATCCAACATCAATTGGCAAAATATCTATGTGGTAGTCTTCTTCCCATTTAGAGGTTTTTTCAACGTTACCAAAGAATGGAGAGAAAAAGTGTATGCAAAGTACATCAAGTCCTTGGCTCTGGATTATTTTTGCGGCCAAAATTGAATCCAGCCCACCTGAGAAAAGGGACAGGGCAGAGTAATGGGATTTTAGTTTTTTTTCAGGAAAGTTAAGGTATCTCATGATTTCTTTTTACAGATTCATTTGAAAAAAGGCAAGGTATAAGATGTTGCCCTATTTAACTCCTTTTGATATAGACAAAGACTATGTTTTATACATGGAATAAATTTTTAAAGTTTTATGGAGCTATTTTATGGCAAAAAATATAGATCCCTCCATTATGAGAAAAGAGGCCTTAAAGACAGCCCTGTCCACTATAGAAAAAAAATATGGGCAAGGCTCAATTATGTATCTTTCAGACGATGCCCATCAGCGGGTCCCTGTGATCCCAACTGGATCAATTTCCCTTGACCTTGCCCTGGGAATTGGTGGCATCCCCAGGGGTAGGGTCATTGAAATATATGGGCCAGAGTCCTCAGGGAAGACTACCCTTGCCCTCCAGATCCTGGCTGAGGCCCAAAAAAAAGGAGGTATGGGGGCATTTATTGATGCAGAACATGCCTTGGATGTACATTATGCCAAGAGAATAGGTGTAAATACTGAAGATTTACTTATTTCCCAACCTGATTATGGCGAGCAGGCACTTGAGATCTGTGACCTTTTGGTTAGATCTGGGGCCCTGGATGTTATTGTAATTGACTCAGTAGCTGCCCTGATCCCCCAATCAGAATTAGAAGGGAACATGGGAGATTCTCAGGTGGGGAGTCAGGCCAGGCTTATGTCCCATGCAATGAGAAAATTGACAGGTTCAATCCACAGATCTAAGACTGCGGTGATTTTCATAAATCAAATCAGGATGAAGATTGGCATGGGTGGTTTTGGATACGGCTCTCCTGAGACCACCACTGGGGGTAATGCCTTGAAATTTTATTCCTCTGTTAGGATGGATATAAGAAAAATTCAGACTTTAAAAGATAAGGATGAGGTTTATGGGAATAGGGTAAAAGTAAAGGTGGTCAAGAACAAATTGGCACCTCCTTTTAGGGAGGCTATATTTGACATATTGTATGGACTTGGGATTTCAAAGGAAGGTGAACTCATTGATCTTGGGGTGGAACACGGAGTTATTGAAAAAAGTGGTTCGTGGTATGCCTTTGGAAATGAAAGACTTGGGCAGGGAAAGGAAAATGTCCGGGCATATCTCCAGGAAAATAGCGATATAAGACAGAAAATAGAAGATGCCTTAAAGGTTGCATTGGGTCTTGTGGATCCTTCAGAACAAAAATCTGAGGAAGAAAAAGACAAGGTGTAATAGGGTATAAACATAAGGAGAGGGAAGTTGACTACGTCAAAGGAAATACGCAAGAGTTTTTTGGAATTTTTCAGGAAAAATGGTCATGAGGTGGTGGAATCGTCATCCCTGGTTCCTGTGGACGATCCAACACTGCTTTTTACAAATGCAGGGATGGTACAATTTAAAAAGGTATTTTTAGGCCAGGACAAAAGGCCATACACCAGGGCAACCACTGCGCAAAAGTGTCTCAGGGTTGGGGGAAAACACAATGATTTAGAAAATGTGGGTAGGACCAGAAGACACCACACATTCTTTGAGATGCTGGGTAATTTTTCCTTTGGAGACTATTTTAAGGAACAGGCGATCTGGTTTGCATGGACATACTTGACTAAAGAGTTGGGACTGGACAAGGAGAGGCTTTATGTAACTGTTTATAAGGATGATGATGAGGCAGCCAATTTGTGGAAAAAAATAGCAAATATTCCAGATTCAAGAATATACAGGTTAGGGGAAAAGGACAATTTCTGGGCAATGGGTGATACTGGTCCATGTGGTCCTTGTTCTGAGATATTGGTTGATCAGGGAGAAGAGATGGCCTGTGGCCCCAATTGTGAGATAGGGGTATGTGACTGTGACAGGTATCTTGAGATCTGGAATCTGGTTTTTATGCAGTATAACAGAGATGAATCTGGGAATTTGACTCCACTTCCAAAGCCCAGCATTGACACAGGTATGGGGCTTGAGCGTATAAGTGCCATATGTCAGGGAGTATATTCAAACTTTGATAGTGATCTGTTTAAGGGACTAATTGAGTTTACATGCAATCTCGCCAATGTAACCTATGGGAAAAATGAGGACATTGACACGGCATTAAGGGTTATAGCTGATCATACAAGGGCCATCTCCTTTATGATAGCTGACGGCATATTACCCTCAAATGAGGGACGTGGATATATTTTAAGGAGGCTTATTAGAAGGGCATTTAGATTTGGTCGTTTTCTCAAATTGGAGGATCCTTTTCTGGCAAAGGTGGCTGAAAAATTGACCCATGAGATGGGAGATGTATATCCTGAGATAGTTCAGTCTTTAGAATTTACTAAAAAGGTGGTCACATCTGAGGAAGAGAATTTTAGCAAGACCCTGGATAGGGGTCTTGGAATGCTCCAGGAAGAGCTTGATAAATTAAAGTCCAGGGGACTTAAGGAAGTTCCTGGCTCTGTATTATTTAAACTCTATGATACCTATGGGTTTCCAATTGATATTGTAAGGGACATAGGGGAAAAGCAGGGCTTTTCTGTAGATGAAGAGGGATTTGAGAACTATATGAAGGAGCAGAGAGAGCGGTCCAAGGCCAGCTGGGGTGGCTCCTTACAAAAAGAGTATGGTTCTGTGTTTGATAAGGTGATAGATAAAGGAATTTCCTGTGAGTTCACGGGTTATGAAAAGCTAAAAGACACAGGTAATGTAATCTTAATATTGTCCATGGATGGAGAAGAGAAAGATCTATTAAATGAAGGTGAGCAGGGTTTTATTCTTTTTGATAAGACCCCATTTTATGGGGAGTCTGGTGGCCAGGTAGGCGATAAGGGAAATATTTTAGGTGATGGATTAGATGCAGAGGTTTTGGACACCCTAAAACCTGCTCAAAATCTAATAGTACACAAGGTTCAGGTGAAAAAAGGTAGGATTTCTGTGGCAGATACTGTGGATCTATTAGTTGATACTAAACTCAGATACGCAACTGCCAGAAACCATACATGCACCCATCTTTTACATGCAGCCTTAAGGTCAGTTTTAGGGGAGCACGTAAAACAGTCTGGATCCTATGTTGCCCCAGATAGGCTTCGTTTTGATTTTTCACACATAAAACCATTGAGCAAAGACGAGATTCTCAAGATAGAAGAGCTTGTTAATAACTGGATTATGGATAATAGGGAAGTGGTTGTTAAGACCCTTCCCTTTAAGGAAGCAAAAAAGTCAGGTGCAATTGGTCTATTTGAAGAAAAGTATGGTGAAAATGTCAGGGTAGTGGAGGTGTTAGGTGTTTCAAAGGAGCTTTGTGGGGGTACACATTTAAATGCAACTGGAGAGGCAGGGAGTTTTTATGTTACACATGAGACATCGGTTGCAGCAGGGATCAGGAGGATAGAAGCTGTAGTTGGTACAAATGCAGTATCCTATGTTAGAGAACTTAGAGATACCATCTATTTCTTATCAGATAACCTAAAGGCACCTTATGATAAATTAAAAGACAAGGTAATTGGGCTTCAGGAAGAGATAAAGAGGCTAACAAGGGAAAAGGAAGAGCTTGCAAAAAAAGGCCTGTTTTCTGGAAGTTATGATATATTAGATGAAGTCAAAAAAATAAATGGGATAAATGTCCTTGTTAAAGAGCTTGATATAAGCGATGTTAAAACCATGCGCAATATAATGGATGGTATAAGGGATAGGTTAAAATCAGGAATAGCACTCCTTTGTTCAAGGGACGAGGAAAAGGCTACAATGCTTTTATATGTGAGCAAGGATCTCCATAATAGATTTACAGCCAATACACTTATAAAAGAGATAGCAAAGGAAGTAAAAGGCGGAGGTGGTGGCAGAGACGACCTTGCACAGGCTGGTGGCAGTTATCCCGAGGGGCTTAATAATGCTATTTTAAAGTTGAAAGAATTGGTTGGTAATTGAATATGAATGGTTAGTGGATAGATGGAAACATCCAGGTATATTATTCTCATTATATAACTCTACTACTAACCGCTATACTACTATACATATAGTGAAATTGGGAAAGTTTTTATATGAGAAATTATGTTGGAATCAAATTTAGAGACTATGGACAGGTATATTTTTTTGTAAATGATCACCTTAAAGTGAAAAAAGGTGATAAGGTAGTAGTGTCCACTGAAGAGGGTATTGGACTGGGTGTTGTTTGTGTGGTGCGCAAAAACCCTCCAAAAGACATTGATGTATCAGAAATAAAACCAATTGATAGGGTTGCAACAGAAGAAGACCTTATCAAAGAACAAGAAAACAATATCTTAAGCAAAGAGGCCTCTTCCTTTTGTAAGAAAAATATAGAAAAGCTGGGACTTGAGATGAAGCTTGTGGATGTGGAGGTGAGATTTGATAGGAGTAAGATAATATTTTACTTCACCGCACCCACCAGGGTGGATTTCAGGGAGCTTGTAAAGATCTTAGTTAGACAATACCATACAAGGATAGAGCTTAGACAGATTGGTGTTAGACATGAAGCCCAGATGGTGGGTGGGGTTGGTAATTGTGGCAGGATTTGTTGCTGCAGGCTGTTTTTAAAAAGATTTGAACCAGTAACCATTAAGATGGCAAAGGAACAACAGCTTTTTTTAAATCCTTCAAAAATATCCGGTACCTGCGGTCGTCTTTTATGTTGTCTGAATTTTGAGAGGGATCTGTATACTGATTTTCAGAGGCGTTGTCCAAAAATTGGAAGAAAATACCATACTAGACTTGGGGAGATAAGGATACTCAGGGCAAATATCTTCAGGGATTCTCTAATTGTTGATACTGGTTCAGGTATTGAGAAGGAGATTTCTCTAACAGAGTGGCTTGAGATAACCCAGGGGAAGGGAGACCTTTCCCACTATGAATACCTTTTTTCAACAAACACCTTTTCTGAGATAAAGCTATCTTCAATTGGTCTGTCTCAGAGTTTTCAGTATGAGGATTTAGAGGAGCTCCAGAAATTATCAGAAGAGGAAGAATATACCTTTTCCCTTGAAGAGATAAATGGGTATTCAATAGAGAAGAAAAGAAAAAATAAAAATCACAAACAGAGAAAAAGAAAAGCTGAAAAAAATTGATCCATAAGGGGGATAGTTAGGTGAATAGGACATTTTATGTGACAACTCCAATATATTATGTGAATGCCAAACCACATCTTGGACATGCATATACCACCATATTTGCTGATACTGTTTGTAGATTACATAAACTCCTTGGGGAAGAGACCTTTTTTCTGACTGGCACTGATGAACACGGAGACAAGATAGTCCAGGCAGCAGAGGCACAGGGTAAAAAGCCCCAGGAATATGTTGATGAGATCAGCTCGCTATTTAAAAATCTTTGGCCTGAGCTAAGTATTGAAAATAATAAGTTTATAAGGACCACTGATCCATACCACAAAGAATGTGTCCAGAGGTTTTTGCAGATTGTGTACGATAAGGGAGATATATATTTTGGGGAGTATGGGGGATATTATTGTTTTGGGTGTGAGAGATTTTACACAGAAAAAGAACTTGTAGATGGTCTCTGCCCAGACCATAAAAAGCCTCCAACTTACATCCATGAGGAAAACTATTTTTTTAGAATGAGCAAATACCAGGATTGGCTAATAGACCATATAAAAAACAATCCTGATTTTATTCAGCCTGATACATACAGAAAAGAAGTTTTGTCCATGTTAAAAGAGCCCATAGGTGATCTATGTATTTCAAGGCCAAAGAAGAGGCTTACCTGGGGTATTGAAATGCCCTTTGATAAGAATTTTGTCACCTATGTGTGGTTTGATGCCCTAATAAATTATTTGAGTGCAATTGGTTGGCCAGATTCTGATATGTTTAAAAAATTCTGGCCTGCATATCATATAATAGCCAAGGACATTTTAAAACCACATGGTATCTTCTGGCCTACAATGTTAAAATCAGCGGGGATTGAAATTTACAAAGGGTTAAGGGTCCATGGTTATTGGAAGGTAGATGAGACAAAGATGTCCAAGTCACTTGGAAATGTTGTTGATCCCCTGTCTTTAAAGGACAAGTTTGGTGTTGATGGTTTTAGATACTTCCTTATGAGGGAGATGCACTTTGGTCATGACGGGAATTTTTCTGAAAAAAATATGATTGAGAGGTTCAATGCTGACCTTGCAAATGATATAGGGAATTTATTTAATAGAACCCTGTCCATGATAAATAAATATTTTAAAGGAATGCTTGATCCAAAAATAAATACTCATCAGGTAGATGATGAATTGATTGAACTTGGACAAAATTGCCTAAATAAGTATATAGAAGCATTTGAGAAATTCAACAGTGCAGAGGCCCTTGAAAACCTCATGGTATTTGTTAGGTCAGTGAATAAGTATATAGACAGTGTTGCGCCCTGGACGCTTTTTAAGGATAAAGAGTTAGACAGATTAAATACAGTACTCTGGGTGGTACTCATTTGCCTTAAAAAGATAGCCCTTGCCCTTTGGCCAGTTATGCCTTCAAGTAGTGAGAAGATGCTTAGCTCAATTGGCATAACCTTTAAAGTGGAAGAATTGAACATCAGGACAGAGATAGATGATTTTAGTACTTGGGAGATTTCTAAGAAGCTCCCAAAAAATCTAAACCTCTTTCCAAGAAAAGAGGTCTTTAAGGAACAGGAAGAGAAAAAAGAAGTTAAGCATAAAAAGAAAGAAGGAGATTATATTGATTTTGACCTGTTTCAAAAGGTAGATTTAAGGATGGGCAAGGTTGTAGAGGCCAAAAAACATCCAGATGCAGATAAACTTTTATGTCTTAAAATAGACCTTGGAGAAGGGAGCTTGAGGCAAGTTGTTGCAGGGATTGCCAGTTACTATAAGCCAGATGATGTTATAGGGAAAAATGTGGTAGTTGTGGCAAACTTAAGACCCAGAAAACTTCGTGGGGAAATTTCAGAGGGTATGGTTTTGGCTGTTCATGAAAAAAAGGGGCTAAAGGTTTTATCCTTTGATGAAGAAATAGATCCTGGGAGTAAGATTAGCTAATGAGACAGAGGACAGAGAGGAGAGTTAAAAAGGTCATTTCAGTTCTGTCAAAGAGGCAGAAGGATCTCACATTAATAATAGACAATATACATGATCCACACAATGTATCTGCAATTCTAAGGAGTTGTGATGCCTTTGGCGTACATAAAATACATCTGTATTACACGAGTGAAGAGTTTCCCCAGCTTGGCAGAAAAAGCTCTGCCTCAGCAATAAAGTGGGTGGAGCGGGAAAAGCACACAGATCCAAGGGAAATGGTTAAGTCTTTAACCAGAGAGGGTTACAGAATAATTAGGACAGGCTTTAGCAAAAAGGCCAGACCCCTTACAGATTATGATTTAACTGAGCCTGTTGCAATTATACTGGGAAATGAGCACAGGGGGCTTAGTCCTGAGTTGGTAGAACTGGTGAAAGATGAATTATATATCCCTATGCAGGGAATGGTAGAGAGTTTAAACGTATCAGTTGCAGCAGCAATTATCCTGTATGAAAGTTGGAGACAGAGATCAATCAAAGGCATGTACCACAGACCTTCTTTTGATGATAAGACCCTCTCTAGATTAATAGAAATTTGGCTTAGCAAGTGAGGATAAATTTATGTCTGGGAATACTTTTGGTAAGGTCTTTAGACTTACAACATTTGGGGAATCCCACGGTATTGGACTTGGAGGAGTGTTAGATGGATGTCCACCAGGAATTGAATTAAGCGTAGAAGACATACAAGCCGAACTAAATAAAAGGCGTCCTGGTGCACACCTGGGTAGTACTACCAGGAAAGAAAAAGACAGGGTGGAAATCTTATCTGGTGTATTTGAAGGATATACAACAGGAACCCCCATAGGATTTTTTATAAAAAATGAAGATCAAAGACCAAAGGATTATTCCCAGATAAAGGACATATTTAGACCTGGCCATGCTGATTTTACCTATGAGGCAAAATATGGGATTAGAGATTATAGGGGTGGAGGTAGGGCTTCAGGAAGAGAGACAGTATCCAGGGTGGTTGGAGGTGCAATTGCCCAGAAATTTTTAAAGACCAAGGGGATAGAATTTTTGTCATACACTAAGGAGCTTGGTGGTATTGCTGCTGAAGTAATAGCTCCTCAAACAGCTGAAGAACTGCCTTTTTTTGCCCCTGACCCCTCTGTAATAGATCTATGGAAAGAGCGCGTTGAGGATGTAAAAAAACAGGGAGATTCCATTGGGGGCATTGTGGAGGTACAGGTAATTGGGGTCCCCCCAGGTCTGGGAGAGCCTGTTTTTGATAAGTTGGATGCAAGGCTAGCTTACGCTGTTATGAGTATTGGAGCAGTGAAGGCAGTTGAAATAGGATCAGGTTTTGATGCAGCACACTTAACAGGTAGTCAGAATAATGACTATATTACAAAGGAAGGTTTTACATCTAACAATGCAGGTGGTATTTTAGGCGGAATATCCAGTGGACAGCCAATAGTTTTAAGGGCTGCAATAAAGCCAATCCCTTCCATTTCTATACCCCAGAAGACAATAAACAAGAGGGGACAGGAAGTATCCCTTGAGATAAAGGGAAGACACGACGTTTCAGCCATCCCTAGAATAGTTCCAGTCATTAAGGCCATGGTTGCCCTAACAATTGCTGATATGTATCTTCTGCAGTTTGGATACGAAAAGGCTGAGCTTTAGCAAATGATCCTCAAAAGCGATTTGTTATATGTGATCTCCATATAACAAATTACCATCTACCATCTAACATATGAAAATTGATTCAAAATCACCATATAAGACAATATTGTCTTTGGCCTGGCCACAGCTGCTAATGATGTTTTTTCACTTCTGGATTGGTTTTTTAGATGTATATGTGGCAGGTCTAATAGACAAAAATGTCCAGGCGGCACTGGGAATAGTTACCCAAATCTTGTTTTTCTTACTTATAGTAGCAATTTCATTTGCAAATGGATCAGTATCCACTATAAGTCAATCCATTGGTGCCAGAAAAATACTCAGAGCTAAAAGGTATGCTGCCCTATCTCTAACCATTTCCTTTGTTGCTGGTATTATTTTATGCATTTTGGGACTTTTGTTTAGAGATGAACTCGCAGGAGTACTTGGTACACCAAAAGAGATATTTCATATTTGTAAATATTTTTTAAAGATATACACCTTACTTATCCCAGTCTATTATTTGTTTATTGTGTCAAATGCAATATTCAGGGCAAGAAAAAAAGTATATGTGCCATTAATTAGCATAATGACAGTAACCATTTTAAATGGAATACTCAATTTTACCCTTTGTTTTGGTTATTTTGGTATTCCTAAAATGGGTTTTAAGGGCCTGCCATGGGCCACCTTTATATCTGTATCATCTGGATTTTTGTTGAATTATATAATTCTTTTTACAGATAGATGGATATCAAAAAAATATATACCAAATTACAGATGGATAAAAAGCTTTTTCCCCTATTTGTGGAAGGTAAGCTGGCCAATTGGATTAAATCAGTTACTCTGGCATTTTGCATATGTTATATTGTTCTCCATAACTGCAACTTTGCCAAACAAGAATCTAGTTGCACTTGCAGCATTCACCGCAGGTGTAAGAATAGAATCCATATTATTTTTACCTGCATTTGCATTTAATATGACTGCATCCATATTAGTTGGACACTTCCTTGGTGAAGGAGATTTTATACAGGCAAAGGATGTGGCAAAAAAGATATGGATAATTGGGATAACATCTATTACCTTTATGAGTCTGATTTTGTGGATATTTATCTATCCAGTATCTGCTATATTGAGTCATGATATAAGTGTTCAACTTGAAATAGTCAATTACCTGAAATATAATATAATAGCTATCCCTTTTACTGTTACTACTATGATTTTTGGGGGTAGTTTTGTGGGAGCTGGTGCCACAAAATTAAATATGATCTGTGTGGGGGGATCTGTTTGGCTCATTCGTGTACCCCTTGCATACCTTTTGGGCCATGTCCTTTTAAAGGAGCCCACAGGAATTTGGGTATCAATGCTCTGTTCCCAGGTAATACAGTCTATTTTTATGACTATTATCTTTTTTAGAAATATTTGGGGTAACTATGCAATGAAAAAGGAAGTATCCTATGGAAAAATTTAGAGAAATAAAAATTGAGTATAAGGATCTAT
Organism: Desulfothermus okinawensis JCM 13304; assembly: GCF_054654515.1. Taxonomy (NCBI): domain Bacteria; kingdom Pseudomonadati; phylum Thermodesulfobacteriota; class Desulfovibrionia; order Desulfovibrionales; family Desulfothermaceae; genus Desulfothermus; species Desulfothermus okinawensis. The sequence continues at coordinate 91,871 of NZ_BAAIEW010000007.1, forward strand.
ATCAGAGGTATTTGAGATCAACTCCCCAGGTATCTTCAGACTATACCTTTTTAAATGTCTGGGGGTGGCAAGAGGTGTATGGTCTGAAGTTTCTGTTTGAAGATTCGCTTGTGTGGATAAGACAGGATATACCAGAGGCCTCCTTCTGGGCCCCTGTTGGAGACTTTGACACCATTGACTGGATAAAATACACTGACTTTTTAAAAAATAAAGAGTTTATAAGAGTGCCTGAACACTTAGCCAATACCTGGAAGAGATGTTTTTCAAATGTGGAGATAACAGAAGACAGGGATGAATGGGATTATATATATTATGTTAAAGAACTTATTGAGCTTAAAGGAAATAAGTTTCACAAAAAAAAGAATTTACTTAACCAATTTGAGAAGCAATACAAATATGAGTTTGTCCATTTAGATGGTAGGTGGATTAGGGAGGCAGAGAATTTTCAGGTGGATTGGTGTTATTATAAGGACTGCGATAATAAAGATATATTAATCAAGGAAAACCATGTTATTTTAAAGGTTTTTGATGTCTGGGAAAGATTAGATGGAATTATTGGAGGAGGTATTTGTGTGGAAGATAGGCTAATTGCGTTTACTGTTGCAGAGCCTGTTGATGACAAAACTCTGGTAATTCACTTTGAGAAAGGCTGTCCAACTTACAAAGGGGTATATCAGGCAATAAATACCATCTTTTTAAGGAAATGTGCAAGGGATTACATATATGTAAATAGAGAACAGGACCTTGGAGACAGGGGCCTTAGGCAGGCTAAACTCTCCTATAATCCC